>CAKQTF010000330.1 GCA_934276695.1 uncultured Spirochaetales bacterium | reverse complement strand
CAATAGATCCTCTGCAGAAGAGTGTTTCGCTTAAGAGTGGCACTGTCCTGCCATTTGACTCTCTGATCATTGCAACAGGTGCTTATCCGTTTATTCCGCCTTATGAGGGGTCTCATAAGAGAGTCACAGCGCTGAGGACAATGGATGATGCATTCAGGTTAAGGGTGTTCCTCAATGAGTCAAAGAGCGTTGGGATAATAGGCGGAGGCGTCCTTGGCTTAGAGGCGGCTTCAATGATTGCGGATAGCTTCAGGATCCCTGTCCATGTCATAGAGAATTCGCCATGCATTCTCTCTAAGCAGCTGGATGAGGCTTCATCCGGTGTGGTCGCATCATATCTGGAAAGAAAGGGTATTGAGATACATTGCGGAACAAAGCTGAAAGCGCTGGATGAAAATGGGATAGTAACAGATAATGGCTTCATTGCTGCTGATACTGTCCTGTTCTCTACAGGTGTCAGAGCCGATAAGGCCATTGCTGATAGCTCTGGCATTGCTGCCGGCAGAGGCATTTCTGTGAATGAGTACCTTGAGACAGCCTATGATGGGATATATGCAATAGGTGATGTTGCGGAGATGAATGGACAGAGCTTCGGTCTTGCTGTTTATGCAAGAGAGATGGCCGCTGTGGTCTCAGATACGATCAGAGGCATGCGCACAGCTTATATTCCATCTGCTCCCTCAGCTATTCTGGAGATAGCAGGGCTCAGCATTGCATCATTCGGGACTTTCACAGGCGATAGACATTCAGAGGCCTCCGGTGATAGCCTAAAAACCTACTTTGTGGAGAATGGCATACTCAGAGGTGCTGTTATCATCAATGACAGTTCAGCTATTGCAGCAGTGAAGGCATCAATCGGTAAGCCGTTTGGAATATAAAAGGAGCTCATAATATGGATTTAGAGAAAAAAGCGCTGGATTATCATGAATATCCTGTACCGGGAAAGGTATCTGTTGTGCCTGCAAAGCCATGCAGGACTGCAGAGGAGCTTGCTCTGGCATATACACCAGGCGTCGCAAAGCCTGTGCTGAAGATCGAGGAGAATCCTGAGAATGCCTATAGGTACACTGCAAAGGGCAATCTTGTGGCTGTTATATCGAATGGCACTGCCATCCTTGGCCTTGGGGACCGCGGAGCTCTTGCGAGCAAGCCCGTGATGGAAGGCAAAGGCGTTCTTTTCAAGAGGTTTGCTGATATTGATGTCTTTGACATTGAGATCAATGAGAAGGATCCGGATAAGCTGATAGATATAATCGCATCGCTCACTCCGTCTTTCGGAGGGATAAACCTTGAGGATATAAAGGGACCTGAGTGCTTTAAGATAGAGCAGGAGCTGATAAAGCGCTGTGATATCCCTGTGTTCCATGATGATCAGCATGGAACTGCGATCATCGTCAGTGCTGGAGCTATCAATGCTGCTGGTATTGTCGGCAAGAAGCTTGAGGATATGAAGGTCGTAGTCAATGGTGCAGGAGCAGCAGGCATAAGCTGCACGAAGATGATTGTCAAGGCTGGCGTGAGGAAGGAGAACCTCACGATCTGCGATATAGACGGTGTGATTTACAAAGGCCGTAAGATGACAAAGGAGCAGGAGGAATTTGCACGTGATACGGATATGCGTACTCTTGCGGAGGCAATGGTCGGAGCAGACATGTTCCTCGGCTTATCAGCTGCAGACTGCGTCACTCCTGATATGCTCAGGACGATGGCATCTGATCCTATAATCTTTGCAATGGCGAATCCGAATCCTGAGATTGATTATGATCTTGCGAAGGAGACAAGGCCTGACTGCATAATGGCAACAGGAAGAAGCGACTATCCAAACCAGATCAACAATGTGCTCGGCTTTCCATTCATTTTCAGAGGAGCACTTGATGTCAGAGCATCAAGGATCACGGAGGGAATGAAGCTTGCTGCATCAAAGGCTCTTGCAGATCTTGCAAGGCTTCCGGTCCCT
>CAKQTF010000329.1 GCA_934276695.1 uncultured Spirochaetales bacterium | reverse complement strand
AAGCCTGGTCTTGAACTTATATCCATCGACATCAATCACAGCAGTGCTTGTCCTGTAAAGGTAATCCTCTCCCAGCACCTCAAGAAAGCGAAGTGCGATGAGCTGCCATAGCTTTGCCTCCCTGTCGCTGAGGTCTGAGATCCTGACATTCTGCTCAGTCGGAATGATAGCATGGTGATCTGAGACTGCATCAGCATTGACGAACCGCGGATTGTCTTTGATGAACCCATTCTCAAGATATTCATCAACCTGTCTGGAGAAAACTGTATCCTTCAGTGCTCTTATCCTATCCCTGAGAGTCGGGACAATATCAGGGGTTATGCATCTTGAATCCGTCCTCGGATATGTCACTATCTTATGTATTTCATAGAGCCTCTGCAGAGTATCAAGCGTCTCCTTTGCAGAGAATCCAAGCATTATATTCGCATCGCGCTGCAATTCTGTCAGATCATATGCCATAGGGACAGGATCGCTTTTCTCCTCAGTCCTTATCGAGATTACCCTGCCTGTTTTGCCATGCCATGAAGCAAACTCCTCCGCCAGCTTCTCATCCTGGAAACGTATAGAGTTCTCTTCCGGATAATAAGACGCTGAAAAAATGGAGAAATCAGCTCTGGCACTATAATAGAATCTGCCTAGGAATGAATCAATCTCATCCTCTCTTTCAGTCATGAGGGCCAGTGTCGGAGTCTGGACCCTTCCTGCAGATAGCTTTGCATCATAGAAGCATGTCAGCGCCCTTGTCACATTCATACCGACATACCAGTCTGCAGCTGCCCTGCACTCCGCAGCATGGTACAGATCGTCATAGAGCGAGGCTGGCTTCAGATTCTCAAAGCCCTCCTTTATGGCCTTTTCTGTCTGTGATGATATCCACAGCCTCTCCAGAGGACCTTCATATCCTGCTTTCTTCAGTATCCACCGTGCAACAAGCTCACCTTCCCTTCCAGCATCTGTCGCAATGACAACAGATGACACATCAGAGCGGCCGAGCAGCCCTGCAATCACATCAAACTGCTCTTTTGATTCCTCAATGACCTCCTGATCCAGATTCTCCGGAAGCATTGGAAGGTCCTTAAGGGACCACCTTTTATATCGTTCTGAATAATGGGCTGGCTCAGCAAGCTCAACAAGATGGCCAAGGGCCCATGTCACAATCCAGTCATTTCCTTCCAGGAATCCCTGACTGCGCTCATATGCCAATAGGTTCTTGGCAATCTCACGGCCAACAGATGGCTTCTCTGCTATAACTAGTTTCTTCATACAGCGATTGTATGTAAAACAAAAAATAAAATAAAGGGAAAAAACGATTCTGCGTTGACCGCCTCAACCTATGAAGTTATACTTAACAGCGTAAAACAACCACATTAAGGAGTACTACTATGGCTTACAAGATTACAGACAGCTGCGTTGCCTGCGGGACATGTGCTGGAGAATGCCCAGTATCAGCAATCTCTGAAGGTGACATCTATGTTATTGATCCAGATACATGCATCTCTTGTGGCACATGCGCAAGTGTATGTCCAAATGATGCTATTGTCGAAGACTGATGACAGGCATTTGATCTATTGGGTTCATCTGATTCAGATGGACCTTTTTTTTGACCTTTTTTTTATTTATACTCATTCATATGCCATATGATGAAATTGACCCAATCTCAGTCAGTGAGGCTGCAGCACTGCTTCATGATGTGATAAGCGAAAGCTTCTACCAGATTTCAGTCGTAGGAGAAGTTGCAGGATTCCATCCCGCTTCATCAGGCCACTGGTACTTCAATCTGAAAGACAGTGAGGCCGTGATTGCCTCTGCTGTGTTCAGATCGAATCAGGCTGGTATGCCTAGGATCAAGGATGGTGATGAGGTCATAGCATCCGGACGGATAGATTATTATGAGAAAGGCGGTAAGATAACTTTCGTTATATCAAGGCTTGCGCTCAAGGGAGACGGAGAGCTTCTTGCACTGATTG
>CAKQTF010000328.1 GCA_934276695.1 uncultured Spirochaetales bacterium | reverse complement strand
GTCTGTAGGTGTGAATACGGCCTCTGCCTTATCTGCGACAAGCGCATTCGCAGCAAGGATCACCTCATCCACTGTAGTTCCTGTCCTTTCGATCACTTCAATGCCCTTTGCCTTAAGATATTCTCTTGCAGCCTTGATCGGAGTTGCAGAGGAATCCTGCCCGGCATCGTACAGCAGGCCGACTTTCCTGATTGATGGGTTAAGGGCAAGAATCAGGTTCATGATGGCATTTGTATCGAGATAATCGGATGTGCCTGTGATATTAGCCCCCGGCTTATCGAGTGAGTCTACAACACCTGCTGATACAGGGTCGGAGACTGCAGCGAATACAACAGGGATCCTGTTATCCTCAGTTGCTGCCTGCATCGTCATTGCCACAGGTGTTGCAACACCGACCATGAGGTCTGCCTTATCTGCTATGAAATTCGAGATTATCTGATTCATCACATTGGCATCTGCATTTGCATTATCATAGTCAATTATGAATCTCACGCCTCTTTCCTTCTCGATTTCCCTCAGTTCTGCCTGCAGGTTCTCGCAGATCTGATTGAGGGATGCATCATCTACGAAATTGCATATCCCGATTCTGTAGGTCTTGACTCCTTCTGTCTGTGCTTCCTTTGAGCCGCCTGCGAATGCGGATGCTGCTGCCAGTATGAGAATCATCAGTGATGTTAGTGCTTTCTTCATTTTATTTATCCTTCCTTTGCTTGCTGCTGGTTTATGTATTCTGTATTATGCGGTTTGTTTATGGATCTTAGCAGGCTTTACGCCAGCTTCTCAGGTGCTTCCGTTTCATTCATCTCCTCCTGGAATATGTGTTACTGTTAATAGTAACTTCTTGGCTACATTGTTACTTTTAATAGAAACATTTGTCAATACACAATCGCAAAAAAGATGAAAAATAGACGAGTGAGTAGCTTTTGAAGTGTTTAAATACAGTAAATTGCATTTTTATGCAGATTATATGCACTGATTATGATTGACAAGTGATTTATGTTTGTTTAACCTTCTTTCTATGTCAGAACAGAGCGTTATCTGGTTCTGAGGGGGTTACTATGAAAAAGATATTAACTGCGGTCATGATGATGCTTGTTATTGCATCTGCTGTTTTTGCTGGCGGAGCAAAAGAGGGCTCTGCTTCATACACGGTCGGGATATGCCAGCTTGTCCAGCATCCTGCCCTTGATGCTGCAACCAATGGATTCATGGATGCAATAAAGAAGGAAATGGGTGAAGGGGCTGTCAGATTCCTGAATCAGAATGCTTCAGGAGAGATCACGAACTGCTCCACAATCATAAATGGGTTTGTCTCATCAGGCGTTGACCTGATCATGGCAAATGCAACAGCTCCTCTTACGACAGCAGCAGCTGCTACTTCCACAATCCCTGTTCTCGGGACTTCCGTGACAGATTATGCAACAGCTCTTGAGATCAGCAATTTCACAGGCACTGTCGGGACGAATGTATCTGGAACATCAGATCTTGCACCGCTCTCTGAGCAGGCTGCGATGATAAAGGAGCTTTTCCCGGATGCAAAGAAGGTCGGACTGCTATATTGCTCTGCTGAGGCAAACTCAGTCTACCAGATTGAGCAGATCGAGGGGTATCTTGCGGGATACGGAATTGCCTCTTCAAGGTATTCATTCACGGATACAAACGATGTCTCATCTGTTGCATCAAAGGCTGCAAGCGAATGCGATGTGATCTACATACCTACAGATAATACTGCTGCTGCCAATACAGAGGCGATTGCCAATGTCGTTCTTCCTCTGAAGACTCCTGTTGTTGCAGGAGAGGAAGGCATCTGCTCAGGCTGCGGTGTTGCCACACTCTCAATTGATTATTATGATCTTGGAGTTGCTACTGGTAAGATGGCAGTACAGGTTCTGAAAGGGGAAGCTAATATCTCCGAGATGCCGATTGAGTATGCACCGCAGTTTACCAAAGAGTACGATGCAGACCGTTGCGA
>CAKQTF010000327.1 GCA_934276695.1 uncultured Spirochaetales bacterium | reverse complement strand
TAAAGGAAGAGCCGGATCTCAGGCTCTGCAGGACATATGATGAATTCTATTCAGAGATCGAGCGTTTCCTAGATGAAGAATAGAAAAGCAGGATTCATTGCATCCGTCTCTATCCTGATTGCAGGCATGACAGCAGGATTCATCCTGCTTGGCCTTGTCTATGATGGACCGAGATGGATCTCATTCATTGTTTTCGTTGCTTATCTTTTTGTGATGTATTTCACAGTGAAGGCCTCAAGAAGCTATATCAGGGCAATAGACAGCATGGAAGATGGAAATGATAGGGAAGGAAATCAGAAGAGGTAAGGATTCTCTTCCTTCTCTCTTCTGATTGTAGTGCAGCCACCGTGGCCTGGGAAGACCTGGGTGTCATCAGGAAGAGCTCTGATTATGCCGAGTGATGAGATGAGGTCTGAATAGCTTCCGCCGAGATCCCATCTTCCTGCAGATCCTGCAAATAGCGTATCACCGGAGAACAGCACACCAGAGCTGCTGCAGTACAATGACACTGATCCTGGTGTATGGCCTGGTGTTCTCAATACAGAGAATGGCCCGATCTCATTCCTATACGGCACTGTATCAGAAGGCAGATCCGCAAGCCTCTCTGCTATAGGACTGTATCTGCCAAGGATCTGGATGTTTCCTTTTCCTCCATCCCTGATAAAGAACTCATCTTCCCTGGCAAGATAGACTGGTATTCCTGGATATTCTTCCCTGATTTCACCAAGTCCCAGTATATGGTCATAATGGGCATGCGTCAGCAGGACTCCTGAAGGCTTCAGGCTGCGTTCTCTGATCATAGCAAACAGCCTGGCCAGATGGTCCGGCGCATCTATTATGTAACAGCTGCCATCTCCATTATCTGCAATGTAGCAGTCAGTGCTGCCTATTCCTGCTGTTATGCCCGTTACCGTCATCTGATTATTTGTTTGAGAAGCTCAGCTGCGCAGTGCGTCCGTTGATATCCTTGCCATTAAGCTTCTCGATGGCCTTATTGCAGTTGTCCTCGCTCATTGTTATGAATGAGTACTTATCATGGACACGTAGAGAGTAGATATCATCCCTTGTTATCCCAAGCTCGCTCTGCAGCAGCTTTGAGAGGTCCTTACCATAGAGATGCTTCATCTTTCCTACATTCAGATACAATGTCTTTGCATCCGCCGGAAGCACCTTCTCAGCTTTCGGCTCCTCTTCCTTTGCTGCTGTGCTCTCTGCTGCATCCTTCTTTGGAGGGCGAGGGCTTCTCTTCCTGTCGTCTCTTGGGGCAGATGAGCTCCTTCTCTCACATGCAAGCTTTAAGAGAAGCGCTGTGAATGTTGTCCTCTTGAAGAAAGGGACCTTTTTCCTGATCACTGCCTTCAGCTTCTCGATTTCCTCTGCATCCTGATTGGATAGTGTGCTGATTGAGGCCAGGATCTCATCGGCTTTTGCATTTAACCGCTCTTCATCTGAAAGAGCTGTGGCTTCTTTTTCCATAAAAACTCCTATGCCCGGTTCTGGGCGGATGACCGACGCCTGAAAATGGGTATGATGCGTCAGGTGATGAGCCTCAGGGCTGGATGGCGCACGCAGAGACTACTGTACTGAAGGATACTTAAAGCCTTAAACGTTTGTCAATAAACAATGCGCTGTGCTATCATATTGTGCTATGAGGGCCAGAGAAGAAGCTGTATCAGAGATCCAGGAGAAGATGGATGGGATTGCAGAGAGGATACGTGGATATTACCATGATCTGGGCCTCGCTGTATCATCAGATCCAGAGCATATGGGAATACCTGTAGGAAGCAGGCTTCTTGAAAATGTCATAAGCACAGGAAAGATGGCTGAAGAGGCAGGGAATAAGCTCTCTTCCGCTGAGGCATTCCTCTCAGAATGCAATGAGAAGTCAGCCAGGTGCGAAAGCCTCCGTGATCAGATCGGGGATAAGAACAAGGAGCTTAAGCTTGCCCGCTTAAGGCTTGGAGCCCTCATATA
>CAKQTF010000326.1 GCA_934276695.1 uncultured Spirochaetales bacterium | reverse complement strand
GTCCTAGGTTACAGAAAGAGCAAAGTGAAGAGGTATATCTGAGGATCCATCAAGCGCAGCAGCTATAGCCATGTCCCAGTCAGGGACAATCGCTATGACCTTCCTAAGGTCCTTAAGCGCAGCAGCATCCCTCCAGTCAGCATACAGCCTCAGAGAAGGATCGGCTTCCTGGATGAAGCGTAGGGCTGAGAGCGGCGAATGGATGATCACTCGTGAAGCGCCTGATGAGCTGATCATATCCAGCACCTCATCGATATTCGCAGAGCTTATCCTCCTCTCATAAGGGACAAGCACGAGATCAGGCCGGATTTCCTTAAGCGCAGCTGATAATGATACCGCAGCCTCATCAGATGAGTCGAAAATGAAGGCAAATACATCCTTGCTACCGAGCGAAAGCGGATATGAGAACAGGCTTACTTCATCGACTGAGAGAATCCTCCCCTGTCCCCTTCCAATGTAGACGGCATCTGCATCATCAGTCTCTGCAGGCGGCATAGCGATCACCAGGTCAGCCTTCCCATTATATGAGCTATCAGAGACAACGCGGGAGCGGTATCTGAATGACACTGAGCTAGGACGTGAGAGCGCATTCACATAGTCTTCCGGAAGAAGACTGCTTACAAGAAGGCATACGCTCGGGCGTGTGAAGAAGAACAGAGCGCCGGATACAGCAATCACAGCCATCAGCAGCATGGCCCAAAGAATCTTTTTCCTCATCAGAGATGAGTTTAGAATAGCTATGCATTATATTCAAGAGCAGCATTCCTCGATCCATTTCCTCTTTTCTCTCCAAAAGCCACTGCCCTGCATTGCATAATGGTTTCTTTTTCGGTAAATTTATAGCGATTAAGAAATACCAAGGAGGTTTTCCTATGATTAGCTATAAAGAGCTGGGCTTAGTGAACTCAAGGGATATGTTTGCTAAGGCAATCAAGGGCGGATACGCCATTCCTGCATACAACTTCAACAACATGGAGCAGATGCAGGCAATAGTACAGGCATGCGTGCTCACAAAGAGCCCTGTGATCCTTCAGGTCTCAAAGGGTGCTAGGGACTATGCGAACATCAATATCCTGAGGAACATGGCACGCGGTGTCGTTGAATATGCGCATGAGCTTGGCTGTGATATCCCGATTGTCCTCCACCTTGATCATGGTGATTCATTCGAGACATGCAAGGACTGCATCGATAATGGATTCTCAAGCGTGATGATTGACGGATCCCATTTCCCTTATGATGAGAACGTCGCACTCACAAGGAAAGTCGTTGAGTATGCGCATCAGTTTGACGTAACAGTAGAAGGAGAGCTCGGAGTCCTTGCAGGAATCGAGGATGAGGTATCTGCTGCTGCTTCCCACTACACAAAGCCGGAGGAAGTCGAGGACTTCGTATCAAAGACGGGAGTCGACTCACTTGCGATCTCAGTCGGCACAAGCCACGGCGCGTATAAGTTCACACCGGAGCAGTGCACAAGAAACAAAGATGGGGTCCTTGTTCCGCCAGAGCTCAGATTCGATATCCTTGCAGAGATCGAGAAGAAGCTTCCAGGCTTCCCAATCGTACTCCATGGATCATCATCAGTCCCTCAGGAATATGTGAAGATGATCAACGAGCACGGCGGAAAGCTCACAGACAGCGTAGGAATCCCAGAGGAGCAGCTCAGGAAGGCCGCTAAGAGCGCTGTATGCAAGATCAACATCGACTCAGACGGAAGGCTTGCAATGACAGGAACCATCAGGAGGATCTTCGATGAGAAGCCTGCTGAGTTCGATCCTAGGAAGTACCTCGGACCAGCACGCGATGCGCTCAAGGAAATGTACATGCACAAGAACATCGAGGTTCTCGGATCCGCAGGACACGCTCTTGACTGATACAGGGATTGGATGCTTCAGAGAAATCTGGAGCATTTTATCTGATTGCAGGTCATAATTCTTTTGACACTAGTCTGTTATTTGTGCTAGTCTGTCGAAGTATGAC
>CAKQTF010000325.1 GCA_934276695.1 uncultured Spirochaetales bacterium | reverse complement strand
GTCTTATGTCCGGCCAATAAGGTACTTCATCTGATGCTTTTTTGCATCTGCTGTAGGATTAAAGCATATTGACTATGAAGCATTATGGAATGTAAAATGCTGGTATTGATTTTATTTAAGGAGTAAGCCATGTCCAAAGCACATAGAGGAACAGGTATCAGAGACCAGTTCAACAATGGTAGAGCAGAATGCCCTGTTTGCAAGAGGACCGCAATCAAGTGCCTGTACGAGAAAGAAGTAGATGGTGCAAAGGTAAAGGTCTGCAAGGAATGCAATGCTAAGCTTTCCAAGTAAGAATGGGTCTATTTAAGAAAGACAGAGTGAGGGAGCAGTGTGCTGCACCCTCATTTTCTTTAACTGTAGGAGAGTCCTGCAGCATATCATGTGCAAAGGAGCTTAAGGAGATGCTGATGAGAGAGCATCATGCTGTCCTTTTCTATGCCCCATGCCAGATGGTGGATATGAATGCATGGGCAAGAGCGCTTGCATATTCGTCATATGCTGTGATTCCTGATAATTCAGTCACTGCAGAAAAGCTCTATAAAGCTGTTGACAGGCTTGTCTTCTCTCCTGTCCCGAAAAGGATAGCCGGGGCTTTTCTTGCAGGCAATGAGGAAGATGCATACAGGCTTCTCTCTTCTGATTCCATAGGTGATCCTGTGATCACTGTTTTTGTGAGGCAATGAAAAATGATTTCAATGACAGGATATGGCCATTCGGTCTACAGGTCAGATAAGTATATCATAGAGTTTGAGGTCAAGAGCTACAATAACCGCTTCCTCGATATCTCGCATTCGATCAATCCGCTTCTTTCTCCGTTTGAGCAGAGGATCGATGAGGAGATCAAGAGGATTGCAAAAAGAGGCCATCTTGATGTGAGCATGAGGCTTCGCACTCTCATAAGCGACCAAAGCATATCCCTTGATCATGCACTGCTTGATAGCTATAAGGCAGTCTTCAGCGAGATTGAGGCAGCAACCGGGACAAGTGCAGCCTTCAGCGATTATCTTTCTGCTGATGGCATAATCAGCAGTGAGCGGAGCACTGACAGCAGCATATATGAAGAGGGTGTCAATGCTGTCCTGGAGGATGCGATGAATGAGCTTTCTGAGAGCAAGCGACGTGATGGGGAAGGAACGCACAGGGATCTTGTCAGGCTTGGTGATGGATTTGCGAAGGCGCTTGAAGGGATTATCTCCAAGAGCAGCATGCTTGAGTCATACTTCCATGACATACTAATAGAGAAATATGAGGAGCTCACAGGGGAGAAGGGCACAGATGATCCGAGGTTCCTTGCTGAGGTAGCAGCCCTGCTTGTCAAATACTCAATTAATGAGGAATGCTCAAGGCTTGGTGTTCACATGGCTGAGTACAGAAGGCTGCTTGAGCTCGATGAGCCTGTTGGGAAGAGACTCGATTTCCTATGCCAGGAGATGAACAGGGAATGCAATACCATCGCATCAAAGAGCCAGCTTGCAGAGATCAATCTTCTTGTTGTCAGCATGAAGGATAATCTAGAGAACATAAGAGAACAGATAAGGAACATTGAATAATGAGGATTGCAATCAGCTCGAAATCCGGATGTGGCAATACGACTGTGACTTCTATGGTTGCCAATGCACTTGGCTATGATATGATCAACTTCACATTCCGCCAGATGGCCAAGGAAAGGAATATGGAGTTCTGGGATTTCTGCCGCCTGGCTGAAACGAGTGATGAGATCGATAAGGAGCTTGATAGGCGCCAGGTTGAGATGGCAATGGCGGAGAAGGACTGCGTGCTTGGCTCGCGTCTTGCCATATGGATGCTTGAGAAGGCTGATCTGAAGGTCTATCTGACAGCAACTGCTGAGACAAGGGCGGAGAGGATTTATAAGAGAGAGGGCGGTACGCTTCAGCAGCGTTATGAGGAGACTGTCAGAAGGGACAGGAATGATTCTGCACGCTACATGAGGATCTATGGCATTGATAACAGCGATGCAGAGCGTGTTGC
>CAKQTF010000324.1 GCA_934276695.1 uncultured Spirochaetales bacterium | reverse complement strand
AATCAGGCCAGTCCGAACTGATTCTGCCGGTGTTTCTACCGTAGCAGCTGAGGATATAGAACTCAGAACCGGTTCCGATGGTCCAGCTGCTGCAATAACGGCTCTGCACCCCGCTAGAATCAGTATCAGCAGCAGAATCGTTACAAAAGAAATAAAGCATTTCATTTCAACCCGTCTGCTGTATTCACCATTTCCATTGTGATGCTCCGTCATCAATGATAGTCTCTTCATCACTCATATCACCTCAGTTGTTTTTATCGCGGATGCAGCCCATTCCTTCACCTCTGCTTCTGCACCGGATACACTGCTACCTCTGATGGAAAGTGCATTCTCAGTCAGCACATCTGCACCAGAAGCAAGCTCAGCGATACGGTTCAGGCTGTTTGCTCCGCTTGAGCTTCCATTATGGGAGAAAAACGGGATGATGGTCTTTCCAGAGAGGTCATATTCTTCCAGAAATGCCCAGACCGGCATGGGAAGATCATACCACCAGACTGGGAAGCCCAGATAAATCACATCATATTGAGCCATAATCTCCGGAGCGATATGCGTGGCCAGCACAGGCCGAACACCATTATTCAGCTCTCTTTGCGCTCGATCTGCCGTAGAGTCAAAATCATTTCCATATGCATCCTCGGTCAGGATACGGAACAGATCTCCGCCAGTTTCTTCCGCAATCCAGTCTGCCATCTGCTGGCCATTTCCTGACCATGAAAAATAAGCGACAAGCATATTGCTATTCCCGCTTACTTCAGGTTCCGGATTGTTGTCAATCGCGCCGTGGACCCCACCCATTGAGCGAAGCAGCATTAAAACAGTGACGGCTATAATAATCAGGATTGCAGCAATCATGAACCAGATCCTCCTCATAAGCAAACCTCCTATTTCATTTGATTCTCCCAAAATGCAGCATTACGAAATCTGCCTACGGCAGAGATTACCCTAAAAGCCATGCCCCGGAATCAATACCGACTACGGAGTCATCACATCCAGCCATACCGCAATATATCTTGCCTTTTGGACTTCTATCCATATTATAAGAAAGCCAAAGTTTCCGAAGAAGTCTCGGTTTGTTCATCAGTATATACCTTTGAGTTACAATCAACTGTACAGTTCTTTTTATAACTCCTTCCGCTGCATCTAAAAGCATTGTTCCGTGGACGCTTAATCCGGTATGTTTTCAAAGTGGTCAGTCTGAAATCTGATGATGCAGTGCAGCGCCTGCACACAGGAACATAGCTTCATTAGAAACAATGTTGGTGCAGATGCTATTTTTCATTCTCCTGTATGGTGTTCTCTGCCTAGGCCACAGAGTCCCAGCAATACTTGATGATATATTCTGAGGCCTAATATATACAGCGCCAGGCTTTGGTCAATATCAGTACCAGGAGGACGCAATCAAAAAGCATGATACCTATGATTTTCTCCTGCAGGTTTATCCGACTGATTACTGTTGCCACCGCGCTGACTTTTTTCACTGATTATCCCTTTCAGTTTTTCCATGTCCTCTGCCTTATCCAGAACATGCATCATAGTATGGCAATTCGGACATAACGCAATCGTATTTGCAGTTCTATCATCATTATCCACTATATAGAGAACACAATAATTATCCACCGAAACAGTATGAAGCCCACGGCTTTTCCACGGCACTCTATCATAAAACGATAGAGCTCTGGCATATTCCAAGCTCCATAATGCACTTTTCAATTCTGTCTAGCTGCCATCGGGCATTCTCTGGGGACTGCAGTTCGTAGGCAATATATCCATAGATGTTACGGATATCATCATCTGCCTGATCTGTAATTCGATAGCATAGATTATAGATCATAATCCTTACGGATGTCTGCAAAAACTTCACTTGCTTCTCTTGTTCTTCCTGCTTTGAAACCTACGTATCCTTTCTCAAGTTCTGCATTCAATTCTGCTACTGACAAAGCGGAAATACCTACAGGACAAGAAGATGGAATTTCACATCACGAGTGACCTGGAG
>CAKQTF010000323.1 GCA_934276695.1 uncultured Spirochaetales bacterium | reverse complement strand
ATTATGTAATGGGGAGAGGTAATATGGACGAGGTATATGCAGATTTTCTACCTGACAATCAGATGAATAATATGCAGTTCCTGAATCAGATAATCCAGAAATCGCTCTGCAATGGTGTGCAGATCGGCATCCCTTGGAACAAGGATGTATATGAGTATATCTTTGAATCAGGAGATGGAGTAAGTCTTGCAAGCATACTTAATATGAATGTGATTGTTGCTGAGATCCAGCAGGATAGTTTTTAATAATGAATGTATTGGGAATAGAGACAAGCTGCGATGAATGCAGCGCTGCTGTTGTTAGGGATGGCAGGGAAATCCTGTCAAATGTCATTGCAACCCAGATTGAGCTTCATAAGCCATATCAGGGAGTTGTTCCGGAATTGGCAAGCCGTCTTCATACAGAATGGATAAGCCAGGTTGTAGAAGCTGCAATCATTCAGGCAGGGCTCAGCAGGAATGATATAGATGCAGTTGCTGTGACATCACGGCCAGGGCTTCTTGGCTCGCTTCTTGTCGGAGTGAATTTCGCAAAATGCTTTGCTGAGTCACTTGGAATCCCTTTCATCGGGATTGATCATATCAGGGCACACCTGTATGCCTCTCAGATTGAGAATCCGCTTGAGTATCCTTATCTCGGTGTCCTTGTCTCGGGAGGGCATACAGTAATATGCAAGGTGAATGGCTACGATGACGTTGATGTTCTCGGCACTACAATCGATGATGCCATAGGAGAGGCTTTTGATAAGGTTGCAAAGTTCTATGATCTTGGATTCCCAGGAGGAGTGGTCATTGACAGGCTTTCAAAGAGCGGTGATCCGAATGCTTTTCTATTTCCGGGACCAACACTGGATAGGACAGAACACCCATATGACATGTCATATTCAGGGCTAAAGACTGCAGTGATAAATCAGAAAGATAAATTCAGAAACGGAAATGCCCCTGATACACCGGAGAACATTGCAGCATCATTCCAGCGCCAGGCTGTCGGCATTCTGATGAAGAGAGTGAAGCTTGCACTGAAGGATACCGGGCTCAGGCGAGTATCTGCAGGTGGTGGAGTTGCTGCTAACTCGCTTCTCAGGTCTGAGCTGAAGGATCTGGAAAGGGGAGGATATACAGTGACCTTTCCTTCACTTAAGCTCTGCACTGATAATGGCGCGATGATTGCAGGTCTTGGATACAGGTATCTTTCTGATGGCTACAGGGATGATATACATCTGACAGCATCGGCAAGAGTACAGGCTTTCAAGAAATTCTGAAGCTATAGATTCAAGCAATTTTTTATGTTATAGTGATGTACGTCTTTTTAGCATCCATGCTGGAAATAAAAACTGCAGAAATTTGATGAAAGTGTGTTGACACAAAGCAAGCAATATTCTATTCTAGCACAGGATTGAGATTGGGATGTAGTGTAATGGTAACACTGCAGATTCTGGTTCTGCCTTTGGGGGTTCAAATCCCTCCATCCCAGCTAGTTAATTGGTCCCTTCGTCTAACGGTTAGGACAGGAGATTCTCAGTCTCTAAATAGCGGTTCGATTCCGCTAGGGACTAAAAAGACAGCTGTATGGCTGTCTTATTTTTTTGTCGGATGGTCTTCAAGTGATTACAGCATCGAATATCTCACTTTCTTATGGAACACAGGTTCTGTTCAAAGAAGTCAATATAAAGTTCACTCCAGGAAACTGCTATGGAATCATAGGTGCAAACGGAGCAGGAAAATCAACATTCCTGAAGATTCTCTCTGGAGAAATTGAACCTGATACCGGAGAGGTCATAATCACTCCAGGGGAGAGAATGACTACACTCCGCCAGGATCACTTCGCATTCAATAAATACCGGGTCCTCGATACTGTGATAATGGGATATCAGAAGCTTTATGATGTAATGCAGGAGAGGGATGCAATCTATGCAAAGAGCGAATTCAGCGAAGAGGATGGAATAAGAGCAGCAGAGCTGGAAGGAGAATTCGCAGAGCTTGGTGGTTGGGAAGCAGAATCAAATGC
>CAKQTF010000322.1 GCA_934276695.1 uncultured Spirochaetales bacterium | reverse complement strand
AGTGAATCTTGAGCTAGTGACTGATGAAAGCTTCTTCGAATTAAGCTCTCCATAACTATAATCCAGTACATTGCTCATGTTCTCGCTGACTGAATACTTCAGAGCAGCAGAATACGAATCTGGGATGTCATTCGCAGAACCGTTCTTTCCTGTAGAATAGAGAGCCTTAAGCAATGGATCATTCAGAATATGCGCATCACTCTCCTTAATGTTTCCAGCCTCTTCTTCAGTACTTTCTTTTTCTATGATCTTTCCTGAGACAGAGAAAATAGCGCCTGATACTGAAGCATTCATAACCGGAAGGTCAATGCTATCAAGCTTATATGAATATCTGTTTTCTCTCGATGCTGAGCTATCCCATGCCAGATTCTCCTTTATTCTGAAATCCGATAGGCGAAGTGAGGTCAGATACTTATTTGTATATTCTGAAGGCAGGGAATATGAGAGAGAAAGGCTTCTGGAAAGAGATGAGATCTCACTTGAATACAAGGAAGGGAATTCCGGGGTCTGAAAAAGAAGAGGATCGATAGAGAATCCAGAGAGCCTGTTTCCGAAATCAATCAGCACCCTGTTATCACTATATAGAGGATAGGAAGCCTCTGCTGCAATGCCATAACCACTTGAATATTTAAGACTATTAACCGTGAAATAGCGCAGCCTGCCTCGTCCTGGATAAACCGCAGATGATGCGGCAATCGCACTGTATGTCTTCAGCTTCAGATTCTTTTCAAACAGATTGATCTCACTGTCTAGTCCCAGCATGACGCCACCGTTCTTCAGAGATATGCTGCTGCTATTGCCGCTGTATGCATCTCCCATAATAGATACATAAGATTCACTCTTCCTTGCCCACTTCTCTGCATCCGACAGACTGGAATCATCTGCACTTTTATAGTAGAACCCCTCGGTCGCCATGTTTTCAGAGCTTTCCCCGCTCTGCAGTATTGCAGAGAATGAAGAGCTTTTCTCATTTGCGGATATATTACTATTTAAGCCAAGAATATCAAATGTGGTATTAAGAAAGGCACCTTTTGAAGAATTGAACCCGAATGATGGATTTCCTATTATCCTAGATCCAGGAAAGAAAAAAAACGGAAGATACAGGATTGGGACTCTTCCGATTGATACATATGCATCAGATATGAACATATCCCCGCCCGACAGCATAGCAAGCTCTTTTGCATTCAGGGACGAATGCTTATGCTCGGGATTGCTGCTTATGAAACCATTCTCATAGACAATCCCGCCTTCTGGCAGATATACTATCCGCTCCCCCTGAGTATAGAAAGTGACAGAAGAGCTGTCACTTGTCTTTCTTTCTGATGAAGTGACCGCATCGCTTACATATATACTGCCGCTTTTCCAGAATACTGTGACAATATCAGCAGATATCTCATTAAGAGAGGCATTCTCAGACTCATCAACAAAAAGGACATCATCCAGAGCTGTTATCCTACTGCTATCGCTATCGATTATTATCATCCCAGCAGATATCTTCTTAGCTTTATCTCCTGAGTCAGAGAACGACAGGGATGCATTTCCGCTTATCGTGATAATGCTTCCATTCTTAGTGAGTTTATCAGCATTACTGATAACAACCTCATAAGAGCCATCTTCATCGCTGCTTTCGTATTCTGCATACTGAGAAAGGCCTTCATACTGATATAGGGAAGCACGCATCGAATCATCATCCGATACATCTATCCCCCTCAGGCGGCACATGCTGATAAGACTATCCCGGTCTGCATAATAAATCACAGATGGAGAAAGTGCAGCATACAGATGCATGCCAAAAAGAATCAGAATAAAGACCGCTGTTATCCGCCTTCTCATCTATTTTCCAAGATACCTCCTCAGATAGTATCCAGTATAGCTTCTGTCATTTTCCGCAACCACCTCAGGAGTACCAGAGGCAACAACTGTACCACCGCCATCGCCGCCCTCAGGGCCAAGATCCACAATGTAATCAGCACACTTTATGACATCAAGATTATGCTCAATGAGCACCAC
>CAKQTF010000321.1 GCA_934276695.1 uncultured Spirochaetales bacterium | reverse complement strand
CCACACAGGAGGAGAGGAGGGATGGAATCAGGCATGGAGAACTCCGCTGCGCAATAGTCTGAATAATCTCAGCATGAAGCTTGAGGCCATATTTGAGCAGCAGGTAAAGAGCATTTTCAAAGATCAGATCACATCAGATCAGCTTCTTTCATTCGCTTCAGAGGTATTCATCGGAAGGAAAAGCGCAAAGGAACTGCTTTCAGAGCTTCATAAGAAAGCAGAGTTCCCAGCATCTTCAGACACAGCCATTGCGAATATGATCTCAGGAATTAAGAACAAGCATTTTTCGTTTACCTCATGCGGATTCTTCTTCTCCGACATATCCGGAATCGAGCCCAGGCAGGATATAAACTATGCTTTATATGCAATAAAGATGTTCCAGCCATTCACAAGCGAAGATCTGCTGCTGCCGTTCCTTTCTGATCTAAGGAATGCAAAATCAAACATAAAGAGCATAGGAAACGGGATGAGCATTGCACAGGAAGAGATGAAGGAAATACCAGGAGATGCAGAAGCCGCACTCTACTTCTTCCTGAACAGACTGCTTGCCAGCGAGAAAGACTGGAAAAGGCATTATGGAAGATTCAGCCTGACTTCCTATACTGTCTACGACGAAAGGACTAGTATATCCGTAAGGGACAATGAGAGCCTGTCTACTGCAGACTTCTCTATATTAGGCGGATCATCAATTGAATCAGGTGTCAGCATTTACATAAGCAAACGCGACTATGGAGGATCATCCATCGCCCATTACAGGATAACAAACACAGAGATACCTCCTCGGATCATAGATGAATCATATAACTGGATAGACCATGCGATCTCAGCAATAGATTTTGATGAGCTTATGAAGCTGTCATCACACATGAGCTACTATTCAATGATTGTAAAGAACACAGAGAACCTTCCGATGGAAACCCAGCTGCTTGAGAATCTGGGACTTACACTGAAGCTCATTAAATCAGCTTTTGCAAAGGACCAGGAAAGGCGATTCATGCCTAACATGCGGACAATCATCGGGAACATGCTTGAATTCGTAAAGAAATTCGGCCGTGACACAGATATTGAATCAGTCAAGCAGATATTATCTGAGAATACCGAGAAGCTTTCTCATACAGTTGATAGGAAGGGCCTTACTGATGATGTCTCAGATCTGATTCTCGATATACTGACTTTATCAAGAAGCCATGGATTCGAACCTGAGACAAAGAATCTCCAGAATTCTGTTTATCCTTATTACATAAAGGAAAAAGACCAAAATGATAAATCAGAGCTGAGAGCAAAGGTCTTCGCCGAGCTTAATTTCGCATAAAGCATGAGAGCATCTGGATGCTACAGCCTCCTCATGCTCTCATCAAGCAATGCCCTGGCATGCTCCATTGATATACTGCTCTCATCACCGGAAAGAAGCCGTGCGATCTCTGAAACACGCTCACCGCCTTCGATTCTTCTTATCCTGGAGACTGTGCGTCCATCTACCTCTTCCTTATAAACAAGATAATGGGCTGATGCCCTAGCTGCAATCTGAGCAAGATGCGTGATAGCAAGGACCTGGTGCTTCTCCGAAAGCTCACACAGCTTATCAGCAACACTATTGGCTACCGTACCGCCAAGGCCACTGTCTATCTCATCAAAAAGCATAGCAATGCTGCTATCCCCCATCCCGAGAGCCGCTTTGATTGCGAGGAGAATCCTTGAAAGCTCACCGCCTGATGATGAATCCTGTATATCAGATTCCTTCTCGCCCTTATTGGCGATTATCCTGAAAGACACATCATCACATCCGGAGCTAGCCAGCACACCTGTATCCTGAATGCGGATAATGAACTTTGATGAAGCCATTCCAAGCACATGGAGATTATCCTCAACGAGCATGGAAAGCCTTTCCGCGCCCTCCTTTCTCATTGACGACAGGGATGATGCAAGCTCCTCAGCCTTGTCTCTCAGGATTCCGACTGAATCTGAAAGCGATGATAATAGCTCATCCTTCTTCTCACAGGCCGAAAGCCTCTCTC
>CAKQTF010000320.1 GCA_934276695.1 uncultured Spirochaetales bacterium | reverse complement strand
ATCCTGGGATCCCTGGAACAGAGGAGCTTCTTCCTCTTATAAACACATTCGGCGTTGTCTCAGGATCCCTTTCCCTTTCACAGGTAGTCAATCTTCTTTCCACAGGTCCTGCCAAGGCTTTTGGAATCTATCCTCAGAAGGGCATACTGAAGGAAGGATCTGATGCAGATATCGTTCTGTTCAACCCGGAAGAGTCATGGACGCTCTCCTCTTCATCGCTGCATAGCGCAGCTGGATATACCCCGTATGAGGGGATGACAGTGACAGGAAAGGTCGTGATGACATATCTGAGAGGCCGCCTTGTCATGGGTGACGGGCTGTATCTAGGCCTTGAGGGAGATGGAAGGTTCATAAGGGCATCGAGATGATCAGAGCACTGCTTTTCGATATGGATGGGGTACTCGCTGACAGTGAGGATATATCAATTGCGATAGGCATAGACTATTTCGCATCTCTTGGTATAAAGGCTTCGGCGGATGATTTCCTACCGCATCTTGGCTGCGGTGAGGTGGAATTCTTCGATGGGACAGCCAGGGATCTGAATGCATCAGGGTATTCATATGCTGATGCATCATCCTTCTTCAGGTCTCACTATGAGGATGCAATCAGGAAGGCTGATATTGCGCTTCCCGGAGGCAGGGATCTTGTCATGATGGCGGAGAAAGCCGGTATTATGAGAGCTGTTGCATCTTCAGCTCCGGAGTGGAAGGTGTATGCCAATATAGCTGCTGCGGGGCTGTCCCCTGACTCATTTGATGCTGTTATCACAGGAAAGGATATAAAGAGGAACAAGCCGTATCCGGATATATACCAGCTTGCACTGATAAAGCTCGGAGCATCTCCTGAGGAGGCTGTTGTGTTCGAGGATTCAGAAGGCGGCATAAAAGCAGGCCTTTCGGCCCATTGCTTCACAGTTGCGCTCACAACAACGCTTTCATACAGCGATGCGGAGAAGTCAGGTGCCGATGCTGTCATCTCTGATCTTGCAGCTGTAGGTGAATTCTCCTCAGCTCATGAACTTGAGATGAGGCTTAAAGATTATGGCAGGATATCTGAGAATGCCGTGCTTTATGGTGCGAATTACATTGCGCCGCTCTCAAGGAGGATGCCTTATTCATTCACGCTTGAGCATGCTATAGAGAGTGCGGAGAGAGCAAGAAGGAATGCATATGCACCATATTCAGGATATAAGGTAGGAGCAGCTGTGCTGAGTTCTGCAAGCGGGCGTATATACAGCGGATGCAATGTTGAGAACTCATCATTCGGCGCGACGATCTGCGCAGAGCGCAATGCTGTGCTGTCTGCTATTGCAGCAGAGGGTGCAATTGGCATTGATCTGCTGGTTGTTGCAAGTGATGATGATCCACCGGCTCCGCCATGCGCAGCATGCCTTCAGGTGATAGCTGAATTCGCAAAGCCGGATACGCGCATTGTGCTTGTCTCAGGAAAGGAAAGAAAGGAGATGCAGTTCTCAGAGCTCCTTCCTCATCCATTCCTCCTGCATAATGAAAGAGATTAGTCTCATGGCTGCAGGATCATCAGAGCTTCTGCAGGCATTCGGGCTTGATGGCTTCTCAGATGAAAGCGCATATGGAGAAGGCCATATAAACAGATCCTTCCTGATCTATCTGGAAGGCAGGCCAGAGTACATAGCGCAGAGGATAAATGATTCAGTATTCCATGATATTCCTGCGCTTATGAGGAATATTGAGACTGTGACTGAGCATCTCAGGAAAAGATGCTGTGATAGCCGCAGGTCCCTTTCTCTTCTGCATGCAGCAGATGGAAAGCCCTATGCAGTAATCGGCGGTGAGTATTTCAGGGTCTACGGGTTCATTGAGGATTCAATGTGCCTGCAGCGTCCTGGAAGCCTGGCTGATTTCCGTCAGAGCGGCATTGCTTTCGGCCAGTTCTCTGAAAGCCTTGCAGATCTTGAGGTGTCAGAGCTTGCAGAGGTTATTCCTGATTTCCATAATACGCCGAAGAGATACCGCAGCTTCTGCCGTTCAGTGTCAGAAGACAGGCTTGGAA
>CAKQTF010000319.1 GCA_934276695.1 uncultured Spirochaetales bacterium | reverse complement strand
TAAGGATGAGGTCTCGATAATCGGGGATGTAAGAGGAAAGGGACTGATGCTCGGAGTTGAGTTCATCAATCCTAATGGACCTGTGGATATAATGGGGCATCCGATGCCATCTGGAGAGATTGCGGCTCTGATCCAGAAGAAGTGCTTCGAGAATAAGCTGATCATGGAGAAGGGCGGAAGGGATGGCTCTGTAATGCGCTGCCTATGTGCGCTGAATGTCAGGGATGATGAGATTGAGTTCATGCTTGATGTGTTTGAGAGAGTAGTCAGAGAGGTTGATAAGAGTGTCCGCTGATCCTGCTGTGCTTGGAAATTCAGAAGAAGCCAGAAATCTTTTCTGTAAGATGATTGAACGTGCTGAGGATATAATCCTCGGCACTTCGTATGATAATAAGGCCTATTCAGGAAAGGATCCGTATGCACTCAGAGAGGAGATAGGAGCACTTGGGTTCTTTCCTGATAAAGGAATCGGATTCGATGGCGCAATGGATAAGGTTGAGAAGCATATTGCCCCGAATCTCCTTAAGACGTGGTCGACTGAGTATATGCCTCACCTTCATAGTCCTGCTCTTCTTGAGTCGGTTGCATCCTCTCTGATCATATCTGCATTCAATGACAGCATGGACAGCTGGGATCAGGGACCGGCTGCTACGGAGATAGAGCTGCTTGTGATCCGTGGCCTTCTGGATCTCTTCGGATTCACGGGAGAAGGGGATGGTGTGTTCACCAGCGGAGGAAGCCAGTCCAATCTCTCTGCGATAACTGCAGCCCGTGACAAGTACTGCTCCCGCTGCCTCGGGCATGACGTGAAGAAGCATGGCCTTCCGCCGGAGTATGGCAGGCTGAGGCTTTATACGTCGGAGATATCCCATTTCTCCATGGAGAAAGGCGCTCACATGCTCGGGCTTGGCTATGATGCTGTAAGGAAGATACCTATCGACGATAAGGCACGTGTCGATATAAAGGCCTTTGAGAGGATGCTTGCAGATGATGCTGCATCCGGTCTTCTGCCATTCCTTGCCGTTGCGACTGTAGGCACGACTGATTTCGGCTCGATAGATGATATTGCTGCGATGAGACGGCTATGCGACAGATACCATATGCATCTCCATGCTGATGCGGCCTATGGCTCAGGAGCTATCCTCTCTGAGAAATACAGGAGCCGCCTCGGAGCTGTGTCATCTGCTGATTCGATCACTGTCGATTTCCATAAGATGTTCCTGCTTCCGATCTCATGCTCCGCAGTACTTGTCAGGGATAAGGCCGATCTTGAGCCATTCTCACTCCATGCGGATTATCTTAACAGGGAAGAGGATGAAGAGGATGGGTTTGTGAATCTTGTCGGGAAATCCATTCAGACCACAAGGCCTTTTGATGCGCTTAAGGTGTTCGTATCATTCCAGATGAGAGGACGCGATGGCTATGGCCGCATCATTGATACAGTCATAGAGAATGCAGCTTTCTTCTATTCCAGCATAAGCTCTGATCCTGCATTCTATGCTCCGGTCCAGCCAGAGCTGTCAAGCGTCGTCTTCGCACTCAGGGCCGGTGATGATGTGAATAAGAGAGTCAGGCGCAGCCTGCTCTCTGAAGGCATAGTGATCGGGCAGACCGTCTACAGAGGTTCGGTCATGCTCAAGTTCACGCTGCTGAACCCGGCTCTCACGCATGATGAGATCAGCCTTCTTATAAAGCACATCAAAGAGCTTGCATGATGAAAGCACCCAGCCGGGTGCTTTTCTTATAGTCTCATTATAATCGTCAGGTTGCTTTCTTCCTAAGCCAGGATTGATGTGTAGCCTGCTGTCCGGAATGGGATTTCATGTTCTTTTGTTAACATTTTTATTTTTGCAACATTTTGTTGTATTTTTTAAAAAATCTCATTATTTTTCACTTTATCATCATAATAATGATGCTTAGTTGTTGCATTGTGATGCTCCATTGCGCTCTGTTTCCGCATTTTGTTGTTTTTTGTTGTTTTATTTCTGAACTGGATGGTATCATTTATCTAATCCATGCTACCGTTGGTGGCATAATTCC
>CAKQTF010000318.1 GCA_934276695.1 uncultured Spirochaetales bacterium | reverse complement strand
CAAGAAGGATGATCTGGTCACAATCAATTTCTGGTACAACCCAGCAATTGTCGAAGCAGGCTCACCACCATCAGACTGGTTTGTATATGAGAGAGTGAGAAATGAGCTTGGAATCAATCTTGTTCTGACACCGCTGCCGTCAAGCGCAGCAGACAGGGATGTCAAGATGAATGCTGCAGGAGCTGCTGATGCGCTTCCTGATATGATGAGCATCCGCCGCCCTGTCATGATCAACCTTGCAAAGCAGGGACTTCTGGCTCCTGTCGATGATATGTTCGCAATGATGCCGGACAGAACAGCGAAGATGTACAACCAGGATTCAATTGCATATGCGACTTACAATGGCCATGTATATGGATTTGCTCCATCAACAGGAGATATCAAGAAGAATGAGGGCATCCTCATCAGAAAGGACTGGCTTGATAAGCTCGGCCTCGATATCCCTGTGACCCTTGAGGACTATATGAATGTCATGAGGGCATTCACATATGATGATCCTGATGGAAATGGCAAGGATGACACATATGGATACGGCACATTCATTGAGATCACAGCTTATGAGGAAGGCCTTGGCAGACGTCTTGATCCGTTCTTCGGAGCATTCGGATGCGCTGGAACATGGGACCTCTCAAAGGACAGCGCTGGCCTGAATATCCTCAAGCCTGAGTACTATGATGCTCTTTCATTCATCGTTGAGATGTGCAAGGAAGGCGTGATCGATCCAAACTGGCTCAGCCAGAAGAAGGATGACTTCAAGGCTAACTGGAAGGCTGGAAAGTACGGAATGATGAGAGAACAGAATGCATCTTATGCAGCTGAGAACAACTATGCACCATTTGATAAGAACTTCCCTGATGGCGAATGGATTGTCATCGCTCCTCCTGTAGGACCAGAGGGCAAGAGCGCAGTCGGTGTTTACACAAATGTCAACGATGGCGTGATTGCAATCAATGCAAAGATCACAAAGGAGAAGAAAGAGGCAATCGCAAGGCTTCTTGAATGGATGGCAGGCCCAGGCTACTATGCGATCGGCTGGGGCGAAGAAGGCGTTAACTTCGTATTCGATGAGAATGGCGTACCGACAACCAATGGCCTTGCAGATCCTTCAAAGGGATTCTCAAAGTCAGAGATCCAGCCTCTTCTCCAGCTCAAGGGTCTTGCATTCTACTGGGGTGAGGCAGAGCTTCAGTCAAGATATCCTTCTTATGTGACAGCTGTCTCTAAGAAGCCTATGTCAGCTCTCACAACTCTCCGTGAGATGCAGGCGCAGCCATGGATCAAGCAGGCAGGAGTTGATCTCCTTCCTCTTCCAAGCGGTGACCTTAAGAGATACTATGAGCAGTCAGTTGCTGAGTTCGCTTCAAGAAACAAGGAACTCACACCTGAGACATGGGCTGCATTCATTGATCAGTTCAAGAAGCTTGGCGGACAGGACTGGAATGATGAAGGCGTCAAGACTGCAGCAGACCTTGGTATTCTTTACTAAGAGCAGAACCAAATATTAAGCGAGGTGGCACTATGGATATTGCAGAGGCAGAGCTCTCACTCTGGTGGGAAAATCATCTGGATGAATACATTGAGGATCTTAGAGGGTATGTCGCAATCCCTAGTGTCGCTGAACCTGGCAAGGATGGCTATCCATTCGGAAAGCCATGCTATGAGATGCTTGTATATATGAAGAGTCTCATGGCAAAGTACGGCCTTGATGCATCGCTTATCAAGGATGTGTTCGCAAAGGGCTCCATTAAGGGATCTTCCTCTAGTGGGGCCATTGCGGTTGCCTGTCATGGGGATGTCGTTCCTGCAGATGGAGAATGGGAGAGAAGCCCGTTTGATCTGTTCCTGAAGGAGGGACATCTCGTTGGCAGGGGAAGCACCGATAACAAAGGTGCCGGTATTGCAGTGCTGTATGCACTGAGGTATCTGAAAGAGAAGCACTATGAGAATCTGCATGATCTCGTTCTCCTTGTCGGGTCTGCAGAGGAAATCGGGATGTACGATGTTCCTATCGCATTTCCTGATGGCAATGGTGCGCTGCTGACGCT
>CAKQTF010000317.1 GCA_934276695.1 uncultured Spirochaetales bacterium | reverse complement strand
TCATGGAGCGCGTCGCGCTTCTGCTGGTGTTCCAGCACGCGTGCGTTTGTGGAGCGGAACTGTGCCTCGTCGAACGCATCGCCGAAGCGTTTGCGTGCCTTGGCCACTTCCTTCTCTATCTTCTCTTCCTCACCTTTGATGAACGGTATGCAGTTATCTGTTATATCGAACGATGAGAGACCAGGGTATCCTGCACCGGATACAGACTGGTAGCTGTTTATCGTTATTGTCTTGATTCCGAACTTTCTGAGAGGAGCAAGAGCCATTGCAAGACCAGTCGTAACACAGTTTGCATTCGTGACACAGAAGCCTGTCTGAGGATATCCCTGCTCACGGATGAGATCAAGCTGCTCAGCATTCGTATCTGGAATCAGGATTGGAACATTTGAATCATATCTCATTGCTGCGGCATTGGAGAATACATAGAACCCATTTGCCCTGAGCTGTGGCTCTGCTTCCTGCGCAACAGCTGCCGGAAGAGCTGAGAATACAATCTTCACGCCCTCTTCCTTCATCTTGCTGTAAGAGAACTCCTTGACTTCCATGTCCTTGATTCTCTCAGGCATCTCAAATGGCATTACCCAATGAACAGTAGCTGCATATTTCTGCCCGACACGTGCAGCGGAAGCTGTAACATAGCTAAGATCGAACCAAGGATGATCTGAGAGCATCCACATGAAAACCTGACCTACTGCACCAGTAGCACCGATAACTGCAACTTTAATCTTCTTATTATCCATCGTCGTCATTGCCTCAAATAATTTATTGAGCGTATCTTAGGAAAAACCCCCCACATATTCAAGTACTTATTCGAAAAAATGTTATAAATAACAACATTCTGTTATAATGGTAACATTACAATAATTCAGGACAGTGTCAGAATACAAAAACAGAAACAGGAGGCAGAAATACACTCAGAGCAATGCTCTGGGAATAAGAAAGGCAGCACCGTGGCTGCCCTCTTACCTGCTATTTGATCTCGACCTCGATCTCTTCATCATCCTCAGCATCTTCATCAGCATCATATGAATCAAAATAGTCTGTGAAGTCCGAAATCTCTGAAGACGGTATGATAAGCGCATTCATCACAGCATCCGTCAGCATCTCAAGCGATGTGAGTGTATCAACAGCATCATGCACAGCTGTAAGATCCTCATTGGTGAAGTACAGGCTTCTGCCTATCTTCTCAAATCCAAGCTCCTCAAGCTGATCATCGACTTCATCAATGGCATCGATAGTCTCAAGCCCTGTATTCTCAGCAACCGCATCAATATCAAGATCAAGGTATAGTACGTACATAATAAGACCTCCGTGAATATCCTTATGTTGATAATGATATTTGAAGCATATGATTTGGTCAAATTCAAATAAGCAGAAACGAATGCGGTATAGCAGAATCAGCTCATGATATGCAATAATCACTGCTATGAGACTTATTGATGCACACGCACATATCTTTAATACACTTGCAGGATTCGGAGCTGAAGGAGAGCTGAGAGCCATAGGAGGCGGAAAAGGGATTTGGGCAACAGGAAGGGTCCAGCAGGTCATTCCTGAATGCTATGACAGGGCATTCACAGCAGAGGACTTCCTCGGCGTGATGGACAGGAACAATGTAGAGAAAGCTGTCCTGCTCCAGGGCGGGATGCTTGGCTTCAACAATGAATACCTTCATGAGACGGTGAATAAGCATCCGGATAGGTTCACTGCAGCAGCTGCAATAGATCCATTCTGCAGGAAGATCGACGGCATCCTCGATAATCTCCTTGACAATCTCAGATTCAGGATCTTCAAGTTCGAAAGCTCATCAGGATGCGGGCTTATGGGAGCGCATGATGCATTCCGGCTTGACTCTCCGCGCATGTTCGGGATCTATGAAAGAATCTCAGCGCACAATGGGATTCTGGTATTTGACCTCGGATCCCCAGGGGATGTCAGCCATCAGCCTGATGCAATGCTGAATATCGCAGACAGATATAAGGATATGATGATAGTAATCTGCCATCTGGCCTCTCCCAAAAGACACCATGGTGAAATCCTTAAGTCAGAGCTTAAGGAGC
>CAKQTF010000316.1 GCA_934276695.1 uncultured Spirochaetales bacterium | reverse complement strand
TGATGATGAGCTTAAGGAAGCAGAGGATGTGTACTTCAGCGGTCTTATAGAGAAGAAGAGCCGGATCCGGATGCCTTCAGATCCTGAAGCTGCTGATTTCTTCAGGAAAGAGGCTTCCAGATGCAATGAGTGCTCATATCTATGCAATAAGTGCGTTGAAGTCTGCCCGAACCGCGCCAATGTCGCTATCGATATGCGTGAGACAGGGCTTTTCGAG
The DNA here is from genome assembly GCA_934276695.1 of uncultured Spirochaetales bacterium. Taxonomy (GTDB): domain Bacteria; phylum Spirochaetota; class Spirochaetia; order Sphaerochaetales; family Sphaerochaetaceae; genus Ornithospirochaeta. Next base: position 1,843 of record CAKQTF010000316.1, on the reverse strand, counting down.
GATCCGTTCCAGATTCTGCACCTTGATGCATATTGCAATGAATGCGGCAACTGCGGTACGTTCTGCCCTCATGATGGCGGGCCATACAGAAGCAAGTTCACGCTCTTCTCAAGGATGGATGACTTTGAGAACAGTTCCAACAGCGGTTTCTTTGCAGATGGTGACCATGTCAGTATAAGGCTTGATGGCAGGATCATAGAAGGAAGGATAGGAAGGAATGGAGTCATTGCGGATGTTCCTGAGAAAGTGAAGGCGGTTATTGATGAGGTCTTCATCAGCTATCCATATCTATTAGGACCAGTGGAGGAGTGAGTATGATCACAGCGATAAGAAATGTCAGGATAATGCAGACAGAGCCTCCTTTTGAGGTGATTGAGGATGCTGATGTAATCATTGATGGCTCTGAGATAATAAAAGTAGGGAAGGATGCTGCTCTGTCAGTTACCCCTGATAAGCTGATAGATGGCAGGAACAGGACACTGATTCCAGGAAATGTCTGTGCTCATCATCATTACTATTCAGGTCTTTCCAGAGGAATGCTTATCAATGCCGGTCCTCAGACTGATTTCATTCAGGTCCTGAAGGAGTGGTGGTGGCGGCTTGACCGCAGCCTTGATGAAGAGGCCTGTTACTACTCATCGCTTATATGCTCACTTGATGCAATCGCTTCAGGAACGACTACTGTGATTGATCACCATGCATCGCCGTCATATATCAAAGGCTCATTATCTGCAATTGCGAAGGGCATGGAGGAGATAGGGATAAGAGGCTCAACATGCTATGAGGTCACAGACAGAAACCGCGGGATGGCAGAGATAGAGGACGGTGTTGAGGAGAATATAAGGTTTGCAGAGGAAGTTGACAGAAGAAGACGCAGCGGTGAGGATGTACTCTGTGAGTCAATGATCGGAGGCCATGCTCCGTTCACGATTCCTGATGAGGGCCTCAGAATGATGGGGGATGCTGTCAGGAAGACTGGCAGGGCAATCCATCTTCATGTCGCAGAAGATAAGTATGATGTCGTCAGCAGCCATCATATGCATGGTATGGACATCATTGACAGACTGGATAAATTCGGTCTTCTCAGTGAGGATACGCTGCTTGTTCATGGTGTGCATCTTTCAGAGAGGGAAATTGACCGCATAAATGAGATAGGATGCTTTCTTGTGCATAATGGCAGATCCAACATGAATAATCATATCGGATACTGCAGCCAGCTGCCTCGTATCAGTAAGCTCGTGCTTGGCACAGATGGATGCGGTGGGAATATGTTCGAGGAGATCAAGATCTCTTTCTTCAAGCATAAGGATGCCGGCGGACCTTTCTGGCCTGCTGATTTCCTCCGTGCTCATGCCCTGGATATAGTCCTTGATGACGACTTCCCCCGTCATCCGCTGGCACGCCAGGTTGATGTCTCCGAAGATGCGTTCGATCTCCGCCTGCTGTTCCGGCGTCGCCGTCCGGCCCATCCGCTTGAGCCGGTTCCCGTGCCAGAGCAGCCGCCGCTTGAGCTCCTGCTCCGCCTTCCAGTCCCGCTCTGCCTGGGCCCGCTCCTGGTAGCGGTCCTTGACCTTCTGAATGCGATCCTCCCGGTCCGCCTTGACCTTTTGCAGCTTCTCCCGATACCAGGCGTCCAGCTTGTCCATCTGCTCCTGCTCGTGAGCTGCCGCCGCGTCAAGCAGCGCGTCCCGGTTCGCCGCGTCCGCCGCCTGGCGGATCACCTTGTCCGCCGCCGTCGGCTTTGCAGGCCGGACCAGCCCCAGCTCCCAAAGAACCTTGTTGCGCATGTAGGTCATGCCATCCGGGAACGCCTCCATCGGGCTGCGCTGCAGCACGGTCGTCC
>CAKQTF010000315.1 GCA_934276695.1 uncultured Spirochaetales bacterium | reverse complement strand
GCTAAAGCGTATAGCCTCCTTAATGAATGGAAAGGGGGCAGTTATGAATTCGGGTCGGGATGCATTGGCAGAATAGGCAGCCTTGTAAGGCGGTATGCTGAAAATGTCCTTGTTGTGGCAAACATGGCATCATCAGGTCCAGTGATAGATAAAGTCCTCAGCTCGCTTGCTGATTCTGGAGTCAGGACAGTATGCGGAATATGCCCTGGAGCAAAGCCGAATGCTCCAAAAGAGGATGTATACAGGATTGCGACATATATCCTTCAGTATAAGCCGGAGGCTATTGTCGCAATTGGCGGCGGTTCTGTCATCGATGCCTGCAAGGCCTCTTCTGTAATTGCATCTCTTGGACATGAGGTTTCTCCTGAGATTGATGAGTACTTCGGGACAGGTAAGGTGAGTGAAGGGCTCAAGCGCACAGGCCTGTCCCTGATTCCTGTGATTGCTGTTGAGACATCTTCCTCATCTGGCTCTCATCTGACAAAGTATTCGAATATAACGGATATAGCGACAGGCCAGAAGAAGCTGATTGTTGACCCAGCAATTGTGCCGTCTGCTGCTCTTTTTGATTATGACATTACATGTTCTATGCCTGCGAAGGTGACTATTGATGGCGCTCTTGATTCCATAGCGCATACATTCGAGGTCTTCTGCGGGGCAAAAGGAAGTGCATATGCAAAAGCCGCGGAAATCTGTGAGACAGCCATATCATTAGTTGCAGACTGGACGGGGAGAATCCTTGAGAATCCATCTGATCTGAGAGCCAGGGAAGCTCTTGGCCTCGCATCCGACCTCGGTGGCTATGCTATCATGATCGGAGGAACAAGCGGTGCACACCTTACATCATTCTCTCTTGTGGATATTGTAGGGCATGGAACAGCATGCGGTATAATGAATCCTTATTATGCTGTTTTCTATTCCGATGCAATAGAGCCTCAGCTGAGAGCTGTCGGAAGCATATTCTCATCACGCGGATATGGCAGGACTGATATTGGGTCTTTGAGTGGCAGAGCTCTTGCAGAAGCTGTTGCTGAGGCTATGATTGGATTCTCTAAGAGCATCAATGCACCTGCAAAGCTTTCTGATATACCTGGATATAAGCACTCTGTCCACTTTAATAGGGCAGTGAATGCAGCAAAGGATCCAGATCTTAGGATGAAGCTTCAGAATATGCCAGTCCCGATGACAGCATCTGATGTTGATGAATACATGGCTTCAGTTCTTTTTGCAGCTGAAAGCGGTGATTTCAGCCTGATCAGGACTAAGCCAGCATCTACGAATTAGATTATGTTTATACAGGTCTTCAGATATGAAAGCAGGAGAATAATCTCCTGCTTCAGCTTACCTGATTATCTCTATGATCTCTTCCAGTGATGCCTTTTCATGGGGCTTGAGGATCCTTGCAAAAGGATATGATGCTCCGTCTGGCACTGTGTCGATGCGCGGCTCTATGCATACATAGTCAGAGACATGGCCTTTTGCGCTCCAGAGCACAAGCGTTGTGAATTCATGGCTTGTTATCCTGATCATCTTCCCATCCTCGCTCTCTGCCTCAATGCTTTTCGACTTCAGTCCTGTAAGGAGGACTGTCTCAGAGAGTGATTCATTATCGCATCTGAATTCATTCCCTCCGAGCTTCTCTTCTGGTGATGAGAATCTCAGAAGCGGGTTCTTCAGGCTGAATCCTGTGTGGAATCCGATGGAATAAGGCATTGGCTCTTCTCCTGTGTTCTCTATAGTGAGCCTATGCGTGAGCTTTTCTCCCTCAGCGATGAATTCAGTCTTTGCCTCAAAAGGGAAGGGATAGAAATCCTTTCCTTCAGTCCTGTAGATGAATGTGCCATCTCCTATGCTCATATGCTCATCATCACGCAGAAAACCATGCATTGGAAGAAACAGTGTCTTTCCATTATGGCTATAGCCTTTTGGGAAATCCCCGCAGCATGGAAACAGCACTGGTGCATGCCATTTCCATACAGAGGCGTCTCCGTTCCATATGTATTCCCTGCCGCTTCTGCCGCATAATGAGAGAAGCTGTGCCCCCTTTGAGTCTATCCTTACTG
>CAKQTF010000314.1 GCA_934276695.1 uncultured Spirochaetales bacterium | reverse complement strand
TTATGATTTGGATGTACTGGAATGCGCTTTTTCTGCGATTAATGCATATAATGATGCAGAAAAATATTCTTGATTAGCAACGAAAGCAGATAGAAATAGAGATGTCTAATTTCACTGGCTGCTACTACAAACGTATATGCAGTTCTATTGAAAAATGTGATATAATCACAAAAGTCATACTAAAAAATGTATTAGATACAATAAAAGTCGTATTAAAAAATGGATTTCATGATACAGAAAAATAAGGATATTATCCCTATTGAGGTTAAGGCTGAAACCAATCTCCAGGCAAAGAGTCTGAAAGCATATTGTGCTAAATACAAGCCGCATAAAGCTATACGCATTTCAATGAGCGACTACAGGAAAGAAGAGGTCATTGAGAATCTGCCATTATATGCTGTATGCAATCTGTGATGGATCTGAAGCAATTATGTGCTTCTGTCTTCCATTCGGCAAGAAGCATCAGCATTGAGATGGGTTTTCCGATATAGGCCTGCTTCTGAATCGAGAGCAACCGGAGCTGTTCATTGAAAAGCCGGGGCCACAGAATGGCCTCCGGCAGTCTAGAAGTATAATACGAATAAATGCTTTCAATGCCTGACTCTATCATCTACCTCCTTTCATATCATATTCCCGTAGCTGATTCTTCAGTGAATCAGGATTGTCATAATGCTTCTCCTTCCTCTGGTTGAACAGCGAATATAGCACTGGTGTCAGAAGCAGAGTCAGGAAAGCACCGGTTGTTATGCCCCCTACGAATGTAAGTGCAATCGGCTGCATCATCTCAGAGCCTTCACCTGGGAAGAATGCAAGAGGGATCATTCCGAGGATTGTCGTAAGCGTTGTCATCAGAATAGGCCTGAGCCTTCCTTTTGCTGATTTCAGGCAGGCATCCTTGATTGGGATCCTCTCTTCGTCCACCATCCTGTTTATTGAGTCAACAAGAACGATTCCGTTATTAACAACAACTCCTATGAGAGCAACTATTCCAACTATGCTGAACAGTGTGAAGTTATTGCCTGTCCAGATATGTATCCAGATCACACCGATCATAAGCAGCGGTATTGTTGCAAATATTATGAATGGGTTGATCAGGCTTTCAAACTGGGCTGCCATCACAGCATATACAAGGAACAGAGCAAGAAGGATAACACTTATAAGCACAGGGAGATACTCCGAGAAATCATTCATCTCTCCAGCCTGGACAATCGTGACTCCATCTGGGAGGATAAGGTATTTATCCAGTGCCTCATTCACCATTGACTGTGCCACAGATGCTGATATGCCATCCTTTGTACCTGCTGTTATGTGGTTAACACGCTCTTTGTTCTCTCTTGTTATTGACCTTGGGCTTGTGCCCTCTGTGAAGGTCACGAAGGTATCAAGAGTGACATTGCCATAGTTTGTAGGAACCATAAGAGCCCCGATATCGCTGACAGAAGAGAGATCATCCTCATTAACCTTAACAACGACATCATATGTCTGATCGCTGCTGAAGGTTGTGATCTCAGTCGCAGTAAGACCTGTGAGCGCAGCTGTCAGAGTCGATGAGATTGTCGAGACTGAGACCCCATAGTCGCCAGCTTTGTCATAGTCGATATCAATCGAGATCTTAGGTGCTCCATCGGAGAGGTCTGATGAGATATCCTGAATCACTGGGACATGCTCATTGAGTATTGCCTCGATTGCCTTTGCTGCGCTTTCAGCAGCTTCAGAGTCATTGCTGTGACTCTCAACATCGATTGCACTTGAGCTGAATCCTCTTCCGGATCCGAATGACCATGTCTCTGTAGGATCTCCCGTCATGAGCGGCCTGAGCAGATTCTGTATTTCCTTTGCACTGTATGTCTGCTCTGTGATATCTGGCAGTGCAATACTTATTGAGCCTGTATTGGATGACCCTATCTCGAGTGTTATCGAATCATAGCTATCAGCAGGCAGCACTTCTTTTACCTTCTCATTCATGGCGAATATGTGAGACCTTGTGACAGAGCTGTTTGTTCCTGCATCCAGTGTAAGCGACATTGATACCTCATCATCCGAGGACATCTGCGGAGTAAGGCTC
>CAKQTF010000313.1 GCA_934276695.1 uncultured Spirochaetales bacterium | reverse complement strand
GAATAATAAGTACCGATATAAGATATTTTCTTTTCATTTTTCCTCCGTTTTCCTGAATTGTATCATGCAACTGCTTAATCTAAAAGAAAAAACGAAACAATAGAAGCGGAAAGGAAATGAAAAAGAAAGAAGGCATAAAGACATAAATGAAATTAAACAGAAGGGTAGGAATGACTCTGAATATACAAACAATACTGAATTAGATTTTATTTCACTAAAATTTCTTAATCTCTCATATACAAACAGAATGGAAAAACAGACATGCCATTCATGCCTTAGCCCTATGGATCAATAACCAGAATAATAATATTGGGTCACCAATAAAAGTAAACTCTCTTTATTAGCTGATTACATTTTGCATACAATCGTCTAATGGACTGCATCGAGGCATTGCTCTGATGATAGCCAGTCACTAATAATCTCTATAAGACAACTATGATTCATACAGTCTAATTGACAGAATGCGGATTATATACATTTCGATAAGTAAATAAATATTATATTACAGAACTATTTCCTTGATCATCCGAAGATGGCTATGCAGTACGTTACTGAAACTGCTTGAATCAAAAGCTACTTCAGAGGCAGCGAAGATATAGACAGAATAAGAACCTGTAGAAGTATCAAGTGATGCAGGCAGTTCATTATCAGCATAGGATGATCCACCTGAAATAGAATCAGATGTAAAAACGGTATCATTGAATCTTTTCAGGAAAACTGCATGTTCATCCCCAGCTGAATCACGGAATGAAAAGACAATCTCCTTAGTATCAGACTTGAGCTCAAAAGAAAATTCTGATACTAAAGCATCCGATAACACTGATGTAAAATCAGTTTTGCCGGCGATGAATGACTCCTTGTGCTTCTGAACTTCTGAATAAGACTTAGACTCATCTATCCTGAACTGATATAGTCCTGCTTCTGTCCCATTATTCACACGTGCTGTGAGAAAAGAACTGGACTGGCCATTAGGAGCATATGAAATCACATTGAAATTCGTATTCGAATAAAACAGGTTATCAAATGCAGTCTGAAATGCTGAAATATAAGAAGCACTTGATGGAGCTATTGTATAGAAAAAGCAGAGTTTAGGCTCATCAGATCTTATACTATTGCCATATAGTGAAATAACATCACCAGAGATGGTAATCACTGACCCATCAGATGAGAATGATGTATCAAAAATATTGATAGGTGAATAATTTGGTATTCCACAGCTGATAAGAAAAAGGGCAGCAATAGAAAAAATAATAAAAAGTCGGCTGCTTTTGTATTTTTTCATCACTACCCTTCTCTACTGATTATACTCAGAGATATAATAATTACTTACTTAGCTGTGCAGAACGGGATGTAGCAAGCTTTGCATATTCACTGTTTGAATCGCCGAACTCACCTGCAAGCTGCTCATATGTTGCAATTGCCAGATCAGTGTTTCCAAGTTTTTCATAAAGCCTTGCAACATTGAAAAGCGCTCTTGAAGCAAATACTCCATCATGGCCAAAATCATCCCAAAGCTTATTGTACATAGCAAGAGCATCTGATGTATTGCCAAGTGCTTCATTGCAGGCTGCAGCATTCATAAGTGCAACCTGAACCATATATGTCTTCTTCTGGCTTTCAGCAACAGCAGAATAAAGCTCAAGTGCATTATCATATTCAGCATTATCATATGCAATATCAGCAAGAACCATTGTAGCCTTCGCTGCTGGGTATTTCTTAATGCTTGATGATCCAATAAGAGAATCAGCTGCCTCTTCAAGATCCTTTCTGGCATTTTTATACTCATCGGAAGATGGATCCATGACAATAAGAGCATCAGCCTGCTTCTCAATCCCATACAGAGCCGAATACTTCTTCTCATTATTCTTATCTGCAACAGTGAGAACCACAACCAATGCTACAATACAGACTATCAACACTGCAATTATGATTGTCAGGAGCTTAGAGTGCAATCCAAGCCAGTTCTCAATTTTTCCTGCAAATCTCTCTGTCGAGGTAAGGTTCTCTTCTTTCTTATTGCTCATTTAAAATTCCCTAAATAATAATAACTGCGCTGCATTTTGTGACAGCGCAGCATACC
>CAKQTF010000312.1 GCA_934276695.1 uncultured Spirochaetales bacterium | reverse complement strand
TCTTTTCCCTGAGATTGCGAGAAGGACAAAGAAGTGGCAGATCGAGCATGAGGGCGAGCCTGTTCTCAGACTCGGCATAGGAAATACCACAGAAGCCCTCACACCGTATATCGTCAATGCGATGCATCATAAGCTTGATCTTCTTTCTAATCGGGATACATATACTGGTTATGGGGACGAGCAGGGCGATACACCGCTTAGAAACGCACTTGCAGAGATGTATAAGAGAGAATATGGGGTCTCTCTGAGCAGTGAGGAGTTCTTTGTATCTGATGGTGCGAAGGCAGATGCTGCAAATATCCAGCAGATATTCAGCAGGGATTCAATTGTCGCAGTGCAGGATCCTGCATATCCTGTGTATGTCGATTCGAATGTGGCTGGAGGCAGAAGCAGTGGATATGATGAGACTGCCGGCTGCTATAAGGGCATTATATATATGCCATGCAATGCTGATAACGGATTTGTCCCTGTCCCTCCAGAGCGCCATGCTGATCTTGTGTACCTATGCTTTCCGAATAATCCTACAGGTGCTGTTGCCACAGCGGGGCAGCTTAAGGCATTTGTTGATTACGCATTAAGGGAAAATGCAGTGATAATCTATGATGCTGCTTACGCTGATTACATCAGAGAACCTGGATATGTCCATACAATCTATGAAGTTGAAGGCGCTGAGAAGTGTGCGATTGAGATAAACTCATTCTCAAAGAATGCAGGATTCACAGGCGTAAGGCTCGGATGGACCATAGTGCCTTTCGGTCTCACTTCAGGCAATGCCCCAGAAGGGACAATCCATAGGTTATGGAACCGCAGGCAGTGCACATACTTCAATGGCGCATCAAATATTGCTCAGGCTGGAGGCCTTGCTGCGGTCTCGGAGATGGGCAGGGAGGAATGCAGAGGCCTTGTTGATTATTATCTGGAAAATGCAAGGATAATAAAGGATGGCCTGGAAAAGGCTGGCCTTATCTGCTATGGCGGTGTTAATAGCCCATATGTCTGGGCAAAGACTCCTTCTGGCATGAGAAGCTGGGATTTCTTTGATTTCCTGCTTGATAAGGCACATGTTGTCGTGACTCCTGGCGCAGGATTCGGATCTTCCGGTGAAGGATATGTCCGCTTGTCATCATATGGTCATAGAGAGAATATCGAAGCTGCTGTTAAGGCTATCGTGGAGGTGCTTTGAATGAGTGAGAAGAATCTTCCGCTTACAGATGAAGGGATAGAGGAGCTTGCATCAAAAGCAGGTACTCCATTCCACTTGTATGATGGGGATGCGATTGAGCGCAATGCCGAGGAGATGAAGAAGGCATTTGCCTGGGCACCTTCATTCATCAATTATTTTGCAGTTAAGGCCCTTCCTAATATCAATATCCTCAGGCTGCTGAAAAAGCATGGATTCGGTGCGGATTGCTCTTCTCTTCCAGAGCTTCTCATGAGCAGGGAAGCCGGTATTGATGGACAGAATATCATGTTCACAAGCAATGATACGCCTGATGAGGAATTCAGGACGGCATATGATATGGGTGCAATACTTAATCTTGATGACATAACCCATATTGAATCAGTCAAAAGGGCATGTGGCAGGCTTCCTGACACAATATCATTCAGATTCAATCCGGGACCAGAGAGAACAGGCAATGCCATCATAGGAAATCCTGTGGAAGCAAAGTACGGAGTTACAAGATCTCAGCTGTTTGAAGCCTATAGGATAGCCAGGGAAGAATGTGTCAGGCATTTCTGCCTTCATACGATGGTTGCATCAAATGAGCTTAATGAAGGCTATATTGTTGAGACAGCCAGAATGCTGTTCTCACTTGTATCGGAGATCAAGGAGAAGACAGGCGTAGAGATAGAAGCCGTTGATCTTGGAGGCGGAGTCGGCATCCCATATAAGGAGAGCGATAAGCCGATCAGCTGGGCAGAGCTTGGCAATGACATACATAGCCTTTATTCAGAGATGATAGAGAGGAAGGGACTACGGCCGCTCAGAATCTCATTTGAATGCGGAAGGGCTATAACAGGTCCTTATGGCTATCTGGTGTCGCGTGTCCGTCATGTCACTCACAAGTACAAGGATTATGTAGGTCTTGATG
>CAKQTF010000311.1 GCA_934276695.1 uncultured Spirochaetales bacterium | reverse complement strand
GGACAGGGCGGATCTGTGAAGGAGGTTAATCTCTTCCATACTGTCATATTCAGCCCTGATAAGAAAAAGATACTGATTCCCAATAAGACAATCTTCAATTCTGATGTGATCAACTATTCCACAAGTCCAACCAGACGGCTCGATATAGATTTCGGTGTTGATTATGACAATGATATTGATAAGGTCCGTGCTGTTCTGCTAAGAGAGGCTTCTCTTAATCCAATGGTGCTTAAGACACCTGAGCCATCTGTTATGCTTTCTGAAATCGGTGATTCCGAGCTTGTCTTCAAACTGCGTGTCTATGTTGCTAACAGTGATTACTGGACGGTCAGATTCGCATTGAATGAAGCTCTTGTCAAAGCTGCAGATAGAGATGGCATAGAGCTCTGCTATCCTCAGATCACAATCAGCCAGCGAAAGGAGGATTCATGATGCCTGAACTGTCATCTGCTGTGCTTTCGAAAAGCATAAGTAATATGGCTGAGATCTGTCTAACATGGCTTGCTGCATTCATTATCGTGACAATAGTCTCATATGCTGTTGGCGTATCGAATACACCTCTGATTCATGCAAGGAAAAGATCAGAAAAGCTCAGGTCATTCGTTGCTAAGCTCATTGCGAGATATTCCAGTCCGAAGAAGCCAGGGATCAGCACGAGCATAATTTACTTCAAACGGCTCAGGAAACTCAGAGCGCAGGCAAGGAAATCATTGCAGGTATACATATATGATGATGGAAGGCATCAGAGTGAGGCTGAATCAATTGCTGCGCTTTTCAAAGGCATAGATAACTGCACGAATAAGGCAATCAATGCGCTTACCAATGATGAATATGATGTTCTAATCCGGAATCTTTCAGTGATCAGCAAGCTTGCAGATAATGCAGTGAGAATGCTTGATGAGCTGATAAGCAAGGAAGAGAAGGAACGACTGCTGGATTTTATCTGACTTGTCTTATGGCTGTTTCTATGGTACTAATTAGATAGGCAATGATTCTTAGGAAAAATCGCAAAGTCTGTTGACACTGTTTTTTTTATGAGCTATTGTATTTTAGGTCATGGAGGATTAGCTCAGCGGGAGAGCGCCTGCCTTACAAGCAGGATGTCACAAGTTCAATCCTTGTATCCTCCACTAAGAGTCAGGTTTAGATCTGGCTCTTTTTTTTATAGGAGTGTGATATGGATCTGGATAGCCTTATTATTACTTTTCTGGTCTTTTCGATTATCGGATATATTTCTGAGGTGATATACTGTTCTGTTGGACAGCGGCATCTCGTTAACAGAGGGTTCCTATATGGTCCATATCTCCCTATCTATGGCTTCGGCGGCATGGTTGTGAAGATCTGCCTTGTACCGCTATCTGAGTACCCTGTGCTAGTCTTCCTTATGGGCATGATCCTTACTTCAATCATCGAATATATCGGATCCTGGGGGCTGGAAAAGCTGTTTGATATAAAGCTCTGGGATTATTCAAGGAAATTCATGAATATACATGGGCGTGTCTGTCTTCTTAATTCGACGCTTTTCGGGGTTATGGGGCTGGCCTGTGTCTATTTCGCTGAACCTCGGCTCAATGTCCTTATTGCGAAAATACCTGATGCTGTCAGGCATTATGCTGCCGAGTTCATAATCCTGATGCTTGCTGTTGATACAACATTGTCTGTTGTCAAGATGAATGCATTCAAGAATGCTCTGAAAGAGGCAAGGGAGAAGGCAAAGGCAAATGAGGAGAAGCTCAGGGCTCTTCTTGCTGAAGGGAAGAGTGAGCTTGCCAATGAGCTGAGAATGAAGATGGAAGAAGAGAGGGAGAAAAACAGAGAGCGGATCAGAAAGGCATCTCAGCATTTCATCTCTTCGTTCCCTTCGGCTACTGCTAAGAGTGAAGAGCTTAGAGCTCAGCTTGAGCACCTGAGGTCTTATATGGAAAAGGCAAAATCTGAGCTTAAGGCAGAAGCAGAGCGTATCAGAGATAAGAATGGGGCAATGAAGAATGGTTCGGTATAATGAGGTTCTGAGAGAAGTCAGGTCGGTTTCTGATAAAGCGGAGTTGGTAGCAGTCTCAAAGACGCATCCATATGATGCTGTCATTGCTGCATATAATGA
>CAKQTF010000310.1 GCA_934276695.1 uncultured Spirochaetales bacterium | reverse complement strand
CTGCAGGACCGGCACATGGTCTAACAAGGCCTGTGATGATGCTAAGAAGCTAGGGAATGTCAATGTCTATTTTGATGGCAAGGAAAGCGGTTTCACGACACTTCCTGATCCTGCTTCTGTCAAGCCAAGTGAGAATTCATCATATGTATATCTGTGCTCTAATGAAACAATCGGAGGAATAGAGTGGCAGTCATTCCCGCATACTGGCGATGTGCCTCTCATTGCTGATATGTCTTCAGATATTCTCTCCAGACCAGTTGATGTGAAGAATTTTGCAATGATTTATGGCGGTGTGCAGAAGAATCTTGGTCCTGCAGGCGCAACATTCATCATCATGAGACATGATATGCTGGAGCATCAGAATGAGAATCTCACGGCATATATGAATTATTCTCTGCATGCAAAGGAGGAAGGTCTTTATAATACTCCTCCGGTCTTCTCTATCTGGGCTGTGAAGCTCATGCTTGAGTGGATTCTCAGAAATGGCGGAGCAGAGGGAATGGAGAAGAGAGCAATAGAGAAGTCAGGATACATCTATGATGTGATTGATTCTTCTCCTTTCTGGAGATCCCCTGTCGATAAGCGGTACCGCTCAAGGATGAATGTTGTATTCCGTCTGCCTTCTGAGGAGCTGGAAGCTAAATTCATAGAGGAAAGCAAGAAGGAAGGAATGCTTGGCCTTAAGGGTCACAGAAGTGTTGGCGGTCTTAGAGCATCGCTCTACAATTCACTTCCAATGGAAGATGCAAAGGCACTGGCTGAATTCATGAAGGAATTTGAAAGAAAGAACGGGTGATTCGCCTATGATTAAGAAGATTGATGAGACAAATAAAGCAATAATAAAGCAGTTGCGCGATGGAAGAAAGCCTTTCTCTGCAATTGCAGATGAGTTGGGCATAACAGAGAATACAGTCCGTTCCAGAGTCAAGCTTCTTCTTGAGGATGGTATCCTGGAGATTTCTGGACTGGTGAATCCTGAGTGTATTCCTGGTCTGCAGGTTGTTATGATGGGAGTGAAGCTTTCAACTATGGAACTTGTGCAGAAAGCCAAGGAGTTTACTCAGCTCAGAGGGGTTATATCAGTTGCTGTCGTCACAGGCCGTTATGACCTGATTGCTGAGCTGGTTCTCAGTGAGGATGAGAATCTATCACTGCTTCAGTTCTTTTCGGAAGAACTGACAAAGGTGAAGGGCGTACTCGATGTCGAGACCTATGTTGTCTATCAATCAAATAACCTGATGGTTCCATATATACTGTGAGACTATATACATAATAAAGGTTATGGCCCTGGGCTTCTGCAGCTCAGGGCTTTTTTATGGATAATGCATTTTCAACAGGTACTTTTCTACAGGCACATATGTGCTATAATAACAAACGGAGGAATGGATGGAACCTTTAACAACAAAATACTTAGGTCTTGATTTAAGGAGCCCTATTATTGTATCTGCGGGGCCTGCTACGCAGAGTATTGCTTCTTTGAAGAAATGCGAGGAAGCAGGAGCAGGTGCTGTTGTACTGAAGTCCATTTTCGAAGAGCAGATAGAGAATGATGTGGCAGACGAATATGTTGCAAATGAAGAGTTTCTCACTCATTCGACTGCTGAAGAGGCTTATAAGGAACAGAGCCGGGATTTTTATATTGATAAGTATATGAAGCTTCTTGTTGCAGCTAAGAAGGAGCTTTCTATTCCTGTGATTGCTTCCATCTGCTGTAAGAGCCCTGATAGCTGGGCTGATTATGCAAAGAGGTTCATTGCATGCGGAGCAGATGCCATTGAGCTGAATTACTATCCTATTGCATCCGATGCATCTGTAAAGGGCTCTGAAGTTGATGCTGCTTTTGAGAAGTTCGCGCGATTTGCCCGCAGGACAATAAAGTGTCCTCTGTCTGTTAAGATAGGGTATAAGTATTCTTCTCTTGCAAATACGATCAGGATGCTGGATCGGGAAGGCATTGATGGTGCTGTGTTATTCAACAGGTTTTTCCGTCCTGATATCGATATAGATAAGCTTGAGTTCAAGAATGGCATACCAACTTCCTCTGCTGATGAGTACGGAGAATCTCTCAGGTGGATAGGTCTGATGAGCGGTGAAGTCGGCATGGACC
>CAKQTF010000309.1 GCA_934276695.1 uncultured Spirochaetales bacterium | reverse complement strand
AGTATGGGCACTCCTGCAGCCAAGGGATTACCTGAACTCATATCTCCTGATTGCAATGATCGCAGCAGCAGTCATCGGAATCTTCGTTGCAAACCCATCTGTGAACCTCAATGCATTCAATGGATTCACTCTTGAGAGCGGCACAGTGCTCTTCCCGACACTGTTCGTAACAATCGCATGCGGTGCTGTTTCAGGATTCCATTCACTCGTTTCCTCAGACACAGCTTCAAAGCAGGTTGCTAAGGAAAGCGATATGCTCCCGATCTCATATGGTGCAATGCTTATCGAGTCTCTGCTCGGAATCATCTCTCTTGTAGCTGTTGCTGCAATCGCAGTAGATGGAAAGGTCCCAGCAGGAACACCTCAGGATCTCTTCGCTGCAGCTGTTTCAGGATTCCTGACAAAGCTCCACATCCCAGCAGATCTCGCATTCACTCTCATCTCTCTTTCTGTATCAGCATTCGCTCTTACATCACTTGACTCTGTAGCAAGAGTCGGAAGACTCACATGGCAGGAGCTGTTCCTTGATGCAGAAGACGACAAGGAAGGCGCTAAGCTCCCTGAGTGGAAGAAGATCCTCACAAACTCATGGGTCGCAACAATCATCGTTCTCGTTCCTTCATACGCTCTGATGAAAGTCGGCTACCTCAAGATCTGGCCTCTGTTCGGTTCTGCTAACCAGCTGCTTTCAGTGCTTGCACTCTCAGCATGTGCTGTATTCCTGAAGTCAATCAAGAAGGACAACAAGATGATGTTCTTCCCGATGTTCTTCATGATTGCTGTAACAACTGTTGCTCTGATCCAGATCGTGATCAAGCAGGGCAAGGCCCTTGTAGGCGGTGGCGATGTAATGGCTGCTGGTCTCCAGCTCATCTTCGCAATCCTGCTCCTCGCACTTGCTGCAATCGTTGTAGTCCAGTGCTGCCAGAAGCTCTTCGGAAAGGAAGAGAAGAAGGCAAACTAAGCAGCAGCTTAAATGCAAAGCACCCTGAGCATAGGCCCAGGGTGTTTTTCTTTCAGCAGGCATCATGAATAAAAGCCGATACTGCAATTTGCCGGCAGATGAGACGGGCATTCCACCCGGCACAGACAGAGAACTGGCCTCCTAAGATGCGTTCCTTCAATCCAAGTCCTAATAAGCGCACTTGAGACCTATCAATACATACATCTGCATAAGTGCTATTGTAAAGCAGATCATGCCAGGATTCTGCAGGCAGCCATTCCATAATTTCTGGATGATTGAGTAAGACAGGTATCTGATTCTGAATCAGACGCCCCCGATCCGCCACTAGCGATAGCCACACTCCATTTCAGTCAGCATACTAAGCAGGATAACCATCCGGCAGAGGCCAAAGAAAATCCCTGGAAGGATATGTCCTGTCCAGGGATATAAGAATGGCAATAAGGATTCCTGCTCAGAACTTCCAGCCAAGTGCAAGGCGCGGAAGCGGGATATCGATATTGATCTTGCTTGTGGCATTCTGGCCATTTCCGAACTGGAGGAACTCGAAGTCCATTCCTGTGCCTACTCTGACGAAGAAGGATTTCCCGACTAGGAAATCAAAATCTGCTGTCAGGTATATACCCATCTTTGTGCCACCACCGAATACGAAATAAGGACCGACAGATGCGCTGATCACAGTGGACTGATTGATATTGCTCATATACAGAAAACCAGCACCAACCTTGAATTCCTGCTTGAAGTCTGTTCCAAGCAGCACGTTCATTCCGATGTTCTTATCGAATATCAGGTCAACAGTCCCATTAAGCTCGGCCTCTATTGTGCTCTTAAGGCCGCTTCCTGAACCATTATCCTTGAAGTTAAGCTTCATCCCTGCATTCTGGGCACCGATTGCGAGATCTGCCTTGACTGTCCCAGCAGAGACTGCAGATACTGCAATGACAAGCACCAGAGCGATTGCCATTATTCTCTTTTTCATTGTCTTTCTCCTATTCAGCTATTTAGCATTTTTTCAATCATAAGAAAAGATGCATCAGAATGAAATCCCCATGGAGACTCCTGCAGTGACATAGCCTCTCGAAGCCGGGAGAAGGTGCTTATAGCCACACTCAAGCGCAAGATAGAATCTGTCAGAAAGGCGGAAATCCGCACCGGCAGAGGCTGTAAG
>CAKQTF010000308.1 GCA_934276695.1 uncultured Spirochaetales bacterium | reverse complement strand
CTGTAGGGATTGCACCGCCCTTTACCTCATCAATGAACTCATAGTCCTTAGCTGGCTCATCATCAGAAGCTGCGACTGTAGGCTCAATGTATCCTGCAACACGTGCATACTGGCCAGAACCACCTGTCTGCTTCTTATGTGTGTAGTTGAAGTCAGCTCTCTGTGAGATAGCCTCTCTGTATGCAACCTCCGGCTTACCGACTTCCACTTCTGCCTTGTACTCTCTCTTCATTCTCTCGATGTAGACGTCAAGATGAAGCTCACCCATACCCTTGATGATTGTCTGGTTAGACTCAGGATCAACATATGTCTGGAATGTAGGATCTTCCTTTGTGAATCTATTAAGAGCCTTTGCCATGTTATCTGCAGCCTTCTTATCAATAGGCTTGATTGCAAGCGAGATAACAGGTGTAGGGACATACATACTTGTCATTGAGTAGTTGAGGCTTGGATCACAGAATGTATCACCTGATGCACAGTCGATACCGAACAGAGCAGCGATCTCACCGCATCCACACTCTGAGATATCCTCCATTGTTGAAGCATGCATCTTTACAAGTCTTCCGACATTGAACTTCTTCCTTGTCCTTGTATTGTAAAGAGTGTCGCCCTTCTTGATCCTTCCCTGATATACACGGATATATGTCAGCTGACCATACTGGCCATCCTCAAGCTTGAATGCAAGGATGACAGGAGGAAGATTATCATCAGACTTAAGTATGACCTCAGCCTCATTGTTATCGAGATCAAGAGCCTTGTTCTCAACCTCTGTAGGATTAGGGAGATAGTCAACAACACCATCAAGCAGAGGCTGGATTCCCTTGTTCTTGTAAGCCGAACCCATGAATACAGGGCAGAGCTCAAGAGCGATTGTGGAACGTCTGATGCACTCCTTGATAAGATCGATTGAAGGCTCCTCTTCCATAAGGAGAGCTTCCATGAGAGCATCGTTTCCTGTGCACATAGAGACAGTGTCAAGAAGCTCTGATCTCTTTGCCTTTGCCTCATCAAGAAGCTCAGCAGGGATCTCTGCCTCTCTTACGCCATCCCCATTAGGACCAGCATCAAAGTACAGAGCCTTCATATTGACTAGGTCAACGACACCTTCCAGCTTATCCTCAAGACCGATTGGGATCTCCATGAGAACAGCATTAAGGCCAAGCTTCTCGATAAGCTGGTTCTTGACTCTGTAAGGGTTAGCACCTGTTCTATCACACTTATTCACGAAAGCAATGCGAGGAACATGATATCTCTTCATCTGGCGGTCAACTGTGATTGACTGGGACTGAACGCCGCCAACTGAGCAGAGTACAAGGATTGCTCCATCAAGAACACGGAGTGATCTCTCAACCTCAATTGTGAAGTCAACGTGCCCCGGAGTATCAATAATGTTGATTTCGTGACCTTTCCAGTTTACGTTTGTTGCAGCAGAAGCAATTGTGATGCCTCTTTCCCTCTCGAGCTCCATTGAGTCCATAGTTGCACCAACTCCATCCTTGCCACGAACATCATGGAACTGATGGATCTTGTTGCTGTAATAAAGGATACGCTCAGAGAGTGTAGTCTTACCAGAATCAATATGAGCACTGATTCCGATGTTTCTCATACCCAGAAGATCGTTCATAGTCTTTCATTTCCTCATTGAAAAAGATTTTATAGCCTTTCAGTTTTACTGAAATCAATTCATACAGAATAAAGTGATCAATAATCACCGAATAGCATACTATATGATTTTTACAGATTTGTTCAAGTATTTTCTTGAAAAACCGTTAATTAAGAGATTCTCAGAAGATGGACAGCAGATGAAAAGAGTACAATCCTCTGTCTTTCGAAGAGTCCTAAAAGATGCTAACATCTGGTTATGGCAACCGTATTTGAAATGATAATCGAAGGGAAGATCCCCTCGACCAAGCTGTATGAGGATGATAGCTGCATAGCTATTCTCGATATAAACCCTATCGCAAAGGGACATGCCCTTGTGATATCAAAGAAGCCGTATCCCACCTTCACATCCGTCGACAAGCCCACACTTGACCATATGATGGACATTGCAAGGCAGCTGGATGAGAAGATGAGGAAGGCCCTTGGCGCAGAAGGGACGAACATAATGATAAACAACTCTCCTGCATCAGGGC
>CAKQTF010000307.1 GCA_934276695.1 uncultured Spirochaetales bacterium | reverse complement strand
GCATATGGGGATAGTATTTACTGACCTCAAAATCACTTGATTCGTAATAATTTTCAGATATTTTGTTTGCGGTAACATCAAAAATTTTTCTGGTATTTTCTATTGAAAAATCATGCGAAGCCAGAATATTTGCTATTTTATTGAAATTACTATCAGGTGTAACGCCGGCAATATCCGTCCTAAATTTTAAGAATGTTTGTTCAGCATCTTCGCCTGATGAAGCGTAAAGAGTTAAATCTCCGAAATCTGTTTTAGTTGGCATATTTACTTTCCTCCTTATAAAATTTTTTCTCCGTCCATGTTTGAGAGTGTTAGCATATCTCGATTTTCAAGTGTGTAAGGATCATGCGTTTTCAATCTTGTCAATTTAATCATGTGAGGAGTTATCGTGTATTTGAAATAATTTTTATCGTACGATTTAAGTTTTTGGCTTATTCGCACATAAACATGATTATTGTTTAAGATATAAACCTTCGTTTTTGTTTTTATTTTAGACTTGGGATTTACCAAAAGTTTTGGGGAAGAAGAGTTAATATCTAAAACAAGGTGCATTAGATATTTTGGAATATAAAAAAATTTTGCACTACCTTTATTTATTTTCAAACATTGTTTTAGAAGGTAGTGAGAATTTAAAATGTTCATTTTATAAAAACTTTTTGAGTGAAAAAATATCCCTTCATAGAAAGGATAATCTTCCACTATATACTTGAAAATCGGATCAGACTTTATGATTATTTTTAAAATTTTATTCATCTAAAACTTCACTCCTTATGGAGTATTCGTGCGTTCAAAAGTTATATCTCCGGCATCAAAAAACACTGTCATACCTTGATATAAAATTATTTCTTGAGCAAGCTCTGTGTAGTACATGACTTTGCCCGACTCATCAAGCTCAAAGATATATTTGGCTATTCCAGCATTGGATGAAAACTCATTTGGAAATTCAAGCCTTATTTTATTTGAAACTATCCCGTTTGATGATTCGTTCCACGTTTCGGTGTTATTTCTAACTTTTAATCTTGCATACCCGGTTGAGGAATCCGGTTCTGCATTCTCGGGCAAAGTCCCCGAATCATCAATAGCAATAGTTGATAAACCGATGTATGTATATGTCGGTGGAGTATATGTAGCAATACCTCTCACATGATTATTTTCAATGTCTGATTGATATTTTGTTATCATAGTTTTTTCCTTTCTTATTTAAGTTTTATTTGAGGTTTAAAATTTATAAATCCCTCAGCTCTGCGAAAAATTCGTCCTTTTCTATCAATTAAAACGGGTTGATGAACATATTTCCCATATAAATCTTTAGTATCGTCTTGTTCTAAAGAAACTGTAAATCTATAGTATAAATAGCCTTCTTCAAAATTGCCGTCACGCAAAATAGTGCAGTCTTTTTCCAAAATAGGACTATGCTTCATGCCTATTGGTGCTAGATACCATTTTGCGGTGTCATCTTGCAAGTCGAGAGGTTCACCATTTTCATAGAAAACTTGAAATTCAAGGACTATACCACTATCTCCGGCAATAAGCTCAATTTCTTGTAATTTTGTAACATATGAATCCAATTAATCACCTTCTTTGTATTCTTCAAGTCGGGTATTTTCAAAACCTCTGCGTTTAGCTTTAATTTCATAGCAAAACGAAATGTCATCACCTTCCACTATAAAGTAATCTTCTGTTCGTTCTGATACAAAAATATTTCCCTCTCAGTAAGGAGAAAGAAATACTTGATATCCAACTTTTAAATTTACACATTCTGAAAAAATCGGTTCAATTTCTACTTTACAAATCCCATTTTTAACTTCATTTTCTCCGATATCACCATAGTAATACTCTGCGGTTTCATAAGCATTTATTAATCGGCTTCCGTAATGTTCTGTTTTTTGAATACAGTTTTTGCTAAATCCGTCTGCTACCATGAATTTCCCACATATCACCGTATTACCCACAATTGCCGTTTTACCTCGAATTACAACCCCACTATTAATAGGGCATAAAATTTCAAGAGCATCGTTGGCTTCAAGTATCAAACGTCCTTGAGCTTGCCTTATAGTAGATGTCTTGTATGTACCGCCGTCATTGTAAGTCCATTTACATTCTCCCGCAAAAGTACCTGATTTTTGAACGTAGAGATTATCAATATAAGCA
>CAKQTF010000306.1 GCA_934276695.1 uncultured Spirochaetales bacterium | reverse complement strand
ATATAGGAGCGATCGCAAAGGCTGTGATAGATGCAGGCGCAGATGGCATTGCTGCAATAAACACAGTCGGCCCGAAGCTTTATACAGAGCCTGATTCCGGCTACCCGATCCTGAATAACAAGGTCGGAGGCAAGGGCGGGGCTTCCGGCGAATGGGTGCGTGAGAGGGCAATTGAATGCATTAAGGAGATCAGGACTGCAATCGGTGATGATCCGATAATCCTCGGAATGGGCGGAGTCACAAGAGCTGAGGATGCCAGATGCATGATAAATGCCGGTGCCGATTCTGTAGGGATAGGCTCTGCGCTTTCACGCATTGAGCCATCTTCCTGGAATGACTATCTCTGGCGGATCCGGAAAGGAGAGAGTGTGGATGGCCTTCTCTCTGATAGGAATATGCTTGAGTATGAGAAGCATTCAGTGCTCTCTGCAGAGCTACATGGGGATGATGTGCTGATCCTCACCCTATCCGGGAGCCTGGACTGCCATCCTGGCGAATTTGCATTCCTATGGATTCCAGGAAAGGGCGAGAAGCCATTCAGCATTGCACGCAATAAGCCGCTGACATTCCTTATAAAGAAGCGCGGCGAGTTCACATCTGCATGCTTTGGCCTGAAAGCCGGTGACGATGTGTATGTAAGAGGGCTGTATGGGAAGAGCCTTTCGCTGAAGAGGAGCCGCAATGCGCTGCTCCTTGCCGGAGGCTCCGGCGTTGCCGTGCTGCCTCTGCTTGCTGAGCGTCTCAGTCCGATGGGCACATCCCTTGATATAAGAGTCGGGCTTGTCAGGAAGAACGGGAAGGATCCTCTGGAGGATGTTCTCTCCTCTTATGGATCCTATATGGGCATTGCTGATGAAGGAAAGCCTGGAAGGGTGCTCGATACAATCACTCCGGATACTGTGAAGGATGATATGAAGGCATATATAGTCGGGCCTGGGAAGATGATGGAGGCGGCTGCGAGAAAGCTCGTTTCTGCAGGTATGGCTGAGGATGATATATATCTGTCAATGGAGAAGAATACCATGTGCGGCATAGGGATGTGCGGTGAATGCGTATGCGGCGGAAAGCTTCCTTGCAAGGAAGGGACATTCTTCACATGGAGTGAGCTGCTTGCAAATGGAGTCAGCCTATGATAGATCCCCATGTGCATCTCAGGGACTGGGCGCAGAGTGATAAGGAGACTATAAAGCATGGTCTCCGGGTTGCTAAGGATGCCGGGTTCTCCCATGTGTTCGATATGCCTAATACAGCGCCTCCTCTGACGCACCGTGATGTCATTGTCGCTCGTCTCTCTGATGGGCTTGAGGCAGCAAAGGAGATAAAGGGGATATCATACCATGTCTATGCTGGCCTCACTCCTGATAGAAGCCAGATCCATGAGGCTGTCTCTGCATATAATGAGCTTTATCCTCTTGTCATCGGGCTTAAGCTCTTTGCAGGGCAGAGCACAGGCAATATGGGTATTGTGGATAGGGCTTCACAGCTTGCTGTGTTCAGGGCACTAGCAGAGGAGGGATACAGCGGTGTACTTGCAGTCCATGCAGAGAAGGAGAGCCTGCTGAGGCCTGAGCTTTATATAGACGGGCATTTTGAGACGCATTCCCTTGCGCGTCCTGCAGAGGCAGAGACGGAATCTGTCCGTGATCTCATAGAGCTGGCATCAGAAGCCGGTTTCTGCGGGACTCTCCATATAGCGCACGTATCAGCAGCAGGCACTGTTGATCTGATACGGAGGGCGAAGGCGAGTGGGCTTAGGATAACAATGGGAGTCACGCCTCATCATGCGCTTCTCTCATCAGCGGATGCTGCTGATCACAGCCGGTTCCTTAAGATGAATCCTCCGCTCAGATCTGAAGCAGACAGAGCTGCTGTCTTCAGTGCGCTTCTTGATGGAACTGCGGACTGGGCTGAGTCAGACCATGCTCCGCATACACTTGAGGATAAGGAGAAGGGTGCATCTGGAATCCCTGGGTTCATAGGCATGCTGATCCTTCTTGAGAGGCTCAGGGAAGCAGGCGCTGGAGAGGATAGGCTCAGGGACCTGTTCTGCATGAATGCAGCGCGGGCATTCGGCATAGAAGAGGATGATGCTTCGCTGCCGAAGAATATAAGACGGCGCGTCATGAGGCTTGAGGGAGAGTATCCATTCAGCCCATATAAAGGTATGTGCT
>CAKQTF010000305.1 GCA_934276695.1 uncultured Spirochaetales bacterium | reverse complement strand
ATACAGAGTGGTCTACTGAGTTCACATTGGAGAAGGCTTATGATGAGTATCTGAAGGCATGGATAATAATCCACCTGCTTGAAGCTGCAATGAAGGAAGAGAGAGTCAGGAAGCCTTCATTCATATTCAATATGTCTGTCGGATATAATCTGGAGGGTATAAAGAAAGAGAAGATGCAGGTATTCATTGATTCGATGATCGATGCAGGACACAGCCATCTTTTCAGTGATTATCTTGATGAAGCGAGAGCAATGCTCAGGGATGGACTCTTTGAAGGCACTCCATGGGCTGGACGCGAGGATCTTGCACTGGAGACACTGGAGAGCATCTCCCCATTCATATCACCATCTGTCACAATATCGACAATGCATGGCTGTCCTCCTGCTGAGATTGAGTCAATCTGCTCTTACATGCTTAAGGAAAAGCATCTGGATACATTCGTGAAGCTTAATCCGACTCTGCTTGGCTATGATGAAGTGAGGTCTGTCCTTGACAGTCTAGGATTCTCCCATGTCGTGCTGAAGAGGGAGTCATTCGAGCATGATCTCCAGCTTGAGGATGCAAAGGCTATGCTCCATAGGCTCACTTCTCTTGCCGAGAAAGAGGGAAGGGGCTTCGGTGTGAAGCTTACAAACACTCTTGGGAATGTGAATAACGGAGGAGTGCTGCCAGGAGATGAGCGCTATATGTCAGGCCGTGCTCTTCTTCCGATATCCACAAGGGTTGCTCTGATCCTTTCTGAAGAGTTCTGCGGGCGTCTTCCGATCTCGTATTCAGGCGGGGCATCGGTTCTTTCCGCTTCAGATATATTCGCAGCAGGAATCCATCCGATCACGCTTGCGACTGATATGCTGAAACCAGGCGGATACTCAAGGATGACGCAGATTGCTGAGGTCCTGTCTTCTTCAGAGAACGGCTGGGATATGAAGACTGTCGATATCTCAAAGCTCAGGGTGCTTACAGAGAAGGCAGCTGCAGCAGATGGCATTGCATCAAAGGGCTGGAGAGGCAGCTATAAAGCTAAGACAGGTGATTCCCTTGGCCTCTTTGACTGCTATGTTGCACCATGTGTCGCAGCCTGCCCGATATCGCAGCCGATTCCTGATTACATTGCTCTGGCGGCAGAGAACAGGGAGGCAGAGGCCCTGGCTCTTATATATATGAATAATGCTCTGCCTAATATCACAGGATGGATATGCGATCATCAGTGCCAGAATCACTGCACACGCCTTGATTATGAAGGCCCAGTGCAGATAAGAGAGGTAAAGCGCCAGCTTGCTGAGAGATTTGCTGATGAGTACAGGAAGGAAATATGGGCAGGACGGAAGGAGCCTGGTGATGTCAGGGCTGCTGTAATCGGAGCTGGCCCTGCGGGCTTAGCTGCAGCTTATTTCCTCACACGGGCAGGATTCAGGACGACTGTGTTTGAGAAAGAGCGGAGTGCTGGCGGTATTGTTGCACATGTTATACCTGAATTCAGGATTCCGTCATCCGCAGTTGAGAGGGATATCTCCTTCATCAGGGAGATGGGCGCTGAATTCGCTTTTGGTGAAGAGAAGACCGTAACAGAGCTCAAGGCAGAGGGATTTGACTATGTGTTTGTATCAATCGGAGCTGGTAAATCCAATGATCCAGGCGTTACAGGAAATGGTCCTAGGGAGAGTGCAATAAGATTCCTGTATGATTCAAAGCATGGAAAGCGCCATGATATCGGAGCTGATGTCGTTGTAATCGGCGGAGGAAACACCGCAATGGATGCCGCAAGACTGGCAAAGAGGACACAGGGCGTTGAGAATGTATATGTCATATACAGGCGCTCTGCTGATGAGATGCCGGCAGATATCGAGGAATACAGATCTGCATTGAATGATGGTGTTTCCTTTATGTTCCTGGCTAATCCGAAGGACTTTACTGATGGCATCCTGACAGTAGCAGAGATGGAGCTTGGAGAAGCTGATGCATCGGGCAGGCGCAGGCCTGTTGATACTGGAAGGACCTTCACTCTCAGGGCTTCATTCCTCATCAGTGCAATCGGGGAGAAGGCAGATCCGGAGCTTCTTAAGAGCATGGGCGCTGAAGCTGGTGATGACGTATATATAATCGGGGATACAGCTACCGGTCCTTCGACTGTCGTAAGATGCATAGCATCTGCACAGAATGCTGTGGACTCTGCAAT
>CAKQTF010000304.1 GCA_934276695.1 uncultured Spirochaetales bacterium | reverse complement strand
GACTGGAACAGGGTTCGTGAGGCCCTCCATAACCAGCGTCTGCTCGGACTTGATTACTATTCAGGCGGTCATCTCACTCATGGCTATAGGCAGAACATATCAGCACAGCTATTTGATGCATATTCATATACGGTTGACCGTGAGACAGGGCTTCTCGACTATGATGAGATAGAAAGGCTTGCTAATGAGATAAAGCCTCTGATACTGCTTGCCGGCTATTCTGCATACCCAAGAAAGGTGGATTTCAGGCGTATGTCTGAGATCGCCCACTCTGTCGGAGCTGTCTTCATGGTTGATATGGCGCACTTTGCAGGACTTGTTGCCGGGAAGGTATTCACTGGGGACTATGATCCGGTCAGATGGGCTGATGTTGTCACTACGACTACCCATAAGACTCTCAGAGGCCCAAGAGGCGGAATGGTTCTCTGCAAGGCTGAGTTTGCGGAATCTGTTGATAAGGGCTGTCCTCTTGTGATCGGAGGGCCGCTACCTCATGTCATGGCTGCCAAGGCGATTGCTCTGGAAGAGGCCGAAAGACCTGAATTCAGGGAATATGCTGCAGCTATAGTGCGCAATTCCGAAGCACTTGCATCTGCATGCATGAAGGAAGGCATACCTGTTGCGACGAATGGCACCGACAACCATCTGATGCTTCTTGATGTGACTCCGTTCGGGCTTAATGGCCGGCAGGCTGAGACTCTTCTGCGTGAGTGCGGGATAACACTTAACAGGAATGCCCTTCCTTTTGATAAGAATGGCCCATGGTACACTTCAGGACTCAGGATCGGTACTCCTGCTGTGACGACTCTTGGAATGGGAGCTCCTGAAATGGCTGAGATCGCATCCATAATCGCATATGTGCTCAGGGCTGCTGAGCCAGCTATCATATCAAAGGGCGAGAGGAAAGGTGAGATAAGCAGGAACAGGGCAAAGGCTCCATCTGAAGTGATTGATAGCGCAAGATCCCGTGTGCTGGCGCTGCTTAACCGCTTTGTCCTTTATCCAGAGCTTGATCTTGAGCTTCTTGAAAAGGAATTCCCCGTTGTAGGATGATCCAGTATAAGGCCGTGGCTGATTGGAGCTACGGCCTTTTCATTTATCATCCATACCATCCGGTCTTTGTTTTTTTCTGTTGAGAAAGCGAAAATCCCTAGGTTAGAATGAGTATATGGGTAACATTCTAATCAAAGACGGTCTCTTGGTTGATACTGAGTGGACAAGACATGGCGATATTCTGATCGAAGGCTCAAGGATCAGGAGAATTGCAAGGCATATCAGCGAGTCTGAATGCCCTGCAGGGACAAGGACGCTTCATGCGGACGGGCTCTGTGTCCTTCCTGGCATAATCGATGCTCATACGCATTATCATCTTATCTCGCGCGGGACAGTGACAGCGGATTCCTTTGCTGAGGGATCCAGGCTTGCTGCCTTTGGCGGTGTGACAACCGTCATTGACTTTGCAGATGACAACAAGGAGGATCTTGTTGCTTCCCTGAAGAGCAGAAAGCGCGAGATGCATTCAATGAGCATAGACTATGCCCTGCATCAGGGCATCTATTCATACAGAGAGGATCTGCGCGATGAGCTTGAGACAATCAAGGTCATGGGTGTAGGTGCTGTGAAGCTGTTCACTACATATAAGAATGTCGGTTATATGGTAGAGAGGCGGGATGAGCTTAAAGAGATCTTCTCTATGTGCAGATCCCTTGGCCTTATGGTATGCGTGCACTGTGAGGACGACGATATAATAACGGATACTGAAAAGAACTGGAAGGGAGAATACCGTCCGATTGATCATGCATCACTGCGGCCCGCAGAGGCAGAGGCAGCTGCGATTTCCTATGTCGGAGGAATCGCAAAAGAGCTTGATATGCCTATCTATATAGTCCATCTGTCATCAAGGCTTGGCCTTGAGGCTGTGCGCAGGCTAAGGGAAGAGGGCGTGAAGGTGATTGCAGAGACAACACCCCATTATCTGTTCCTGGATAAATCAAAGCTTGAAGGGCCTGATGGTGCGCTTTATGTCATGACTCCGCCGCTTCGCAGCAAAGAAGACAATAAGGCTCTTCAGGAGGCGCTTATTGATGGCGAGATCCAGGTTGTTGCCACAGATCACTGCTCGTTCACAAGGTCTCAGAAGCTTGAGAGCAATGACTGCCGCACGATATATCCTGGGATCCCTGGAAC
>CAKQTF010000303.1 GCA_934276695.1 uncultured Spirochaetales bacterium | reverse complement strand
CGAATACGCCGACCCCAAGAGCAATAGCTGCGACAAGCAGGCTCTTATCCAGAGCCGGATTGATCTGATGCACCTGCTCTGTAAGAACCTCGACATCAGGCTCTGCCACAGTTATTATCACACCTAGTACTAAGCCTGCAAGAAGAATAAGCGCTATGTTCTTCCTTCCAGTGATAGCTGATCCCAGATGATTGCCTATAGGCACAAAGCCAAGATTGATGCCAAGGAGGAACAGGGATAGCCCTACTATCACAGCAGCAGCGGATATTATGAACTGGATCAGTGATACATCAGATGTGCTGAATACGGAAAAAACCAGGCCTAAGACAACAGCAATCAGCGCAATCGGAAGCACTGAGACACATACTTCTTTTATCTGCTTGATAAAATCCATTTACCACCTCTCTGATTATACATAGCAAAGAATCAGACTTTTGTCTTTGCTGTAATCCTGATTATTTTTACATAACGCCTATTCTGTTTATAAAAACTACCTATCCTTTCTGTTCTTCCATCTATTGAGAACCATGACAACAGCAAAGATGACGCCCATTGACAGGGCAAGAAGGCCCCAGGCTATGAAGCCGTACTTCACAGCATCTGCAGCATTTATTATGGATGATGAGGCAATGTGTAAACCAAACATATTACAGTCCTTAAGAGAAAATAGAGAGAATTATGCCGCCAGCCAGTACCGAACCGATCTGTCCTGCGACATTCGCGCCTAATGCAAATGGCAGAAGATGGTTCTGCCTGTTTGCTTCTATCCCGACTTTCTGCACAACCCGTGATGACATAGGGAATGCAGATATGCCAGCCCCGCCTATGAGAGGGTTCACCTTCTCTCCCTTTTTCAGGAAGAGGTTGATGATCTTTATGAAGAACACCCCGCACACAGTGTCGAATATGAAAGCCAGAAGCCCGAATCCGATTATCATAAGCGTCTCAAAGCGGAGAAGCTCAGGGCCTTTCATCATCGGAGCAATTGCCAGTCCAAGAAGAAGAGAGATCAAAGGAGAGAGAATACCCTCTGCAGAGCGTGCAAGAGAATCAAGAACACCGCATTCACGGAGAAGATTGCCGAACATCAGCATGCCTACAAGAGCTGCTGAATCCGGAGCTGCAAGAGAGCAGATTATCGTGACAGCAATAGGGAATACTATCTTCACTGTCTTTGACACAGCCTTTGATGAATACACCATACGGATCTCCCTCTCCTTCCGTGTTGTTGAGGCCTTCAGCACAAGTGGCTGGATTATAGGGACCAGGGCCATGTAGCAGTATGCGACAACAAGGATCGGGGCAATGAACTGCGAGCCAAGCTCCTTGGATACAAGTATGGCAGTTGGGCCATCAGCAGCGCCTATTATGCCTATTGAAGCGGCATCTTTGAGCGGGAAGAAGAGAGAGGCAAGCATCATGGAGAGGAATATTCCCCCCTGCCCCGCAGCTCCGATGAATATCAGCCACGGCTTCTGGATAAGCGGCCCGAAATCTATCATTGCGCCGATTCCAATGAACAGAAGAAGCGGGAACACCTCATATTTATCGATTCCGAACTCATAAAGCCATGTCAGAATCCCTGTCTCTGAGGCAATCACGGAACCTGGCAGATTCACAAGGATTGCACCAAAGCCCATAGGAAGGAGAAGAGTAGGCTCCATTTCCTTCTTTATTGCCAGATAGATCAGTCCAAGTCCGGCAAAAATCATGATGATCTCATATACAATATCGTTCATGGCAGAAATATTACTATATAAAAAGAATAAAAATTTACAACGCGTGAATTTTTTACATAAAGTTAACACATACCATAAGAGGCTAGATAAGCGATATAGAGAAATCAGGCTGCACTGATTAAGGTATTGCACTGATGAATTATCGATATTACCATATTAGCAAGAACCTCGTATAAGCCTAAAATATGGTTAGGCGTCTCTACTGGCTACCGAGAATAGCCATGCTACGGCAACGGAAGCGTAGAGGAGGTATCCATGGACAGAATCCTGATCAGAGGCGACATTGCGACAAGCAGTGCAGACAGAACACTCAGAACGTACAGCAATCACTGGCTGCTGATTGAGGACGGCAGGATAAGAAGCATATCAGAGCACAGGCCTGAGAGTGATGCTGAGGTCCTTGACTACTGCGGGCATCTGATCGTGCCAGGGCTTTCAGACATGCATATCCATGC
>CAKQTF010000302.1 GCA_934276695.1 uncultured Spirochaetales bacterium | reverse complement strand
GGGCAGAAGGTCCCAGATGACCTTGAGAAAGCCTCGACTTCGCATATACTGGAGAATCTCAGAGGTTTTGGTTTTGACATGAAATCAGCAAAAGCGCAGATTATTGAATCTGGCTTCTGATCCTGCCCTGAGTCTTGAGGATGCTTAAGAGGTCATCGCTGATGGCCTCTTCTGTTTCCTTGTCCGGAGCATCCGAATATATGAAATATGTTCTTTCTGGATCAGCTTCGGCTGATTCATTCCTGAGTCTCTCTGAAGGAAAAGATGGGAACAGCGGAGTATATGAATTCTCTGTTGAGACAGATAGGATCAGGTTCTGGTAAAGGCCTGGGCTTCCTTTTCCATGCCACGCAAGCACTTCACCATTGCTGCTGAATACTGCAGCTGTCAGATTATTGGCATCATCATCCTTCAGGAGTGCGATATTCTCGACTGCAGCCTGAAGATCAGAATCGAGTGTTGTCGTTATACTGCTGCCATATGCAGAGCTGTAGCCAAGCACAGGCTTTGCAGACAGAAGAGAATCTGCATATGCTTCAAGTCCTGATCTGCCATTCATCACTTCATCAACGGATCCGATCAGAGAAACTGCCTCTTTTAATGGATATAGCCTTTCCTCTCTGATCTGGAACTCAATCTCGCCAGATGCATCAATTGCATCAATAAGCCTGTTTATCGTGCTAATTTCGCCAGATGTCGGTATATTCTTCAGTTCAATGAAGCCACTGCCGCTTCTTAGCATCTCCTCTGATTCGATTATTGAGCATCTTATATATGGAGAGAGAACAGAGCTGATGTATCCGGCCCGCTGTGATCTGCTCTTTACAGAGAAGCCATAATGTGGTGCCTGTATTGCAAGTATGCTGCCATTACGGTCATATATTGTTCCTCTGATCAGGTTATCTGACAATTTCGGGTCAAGATAGCTGATGTCAGCTTTTCTTCTGTCGGCTAGAATGAACAGCATCCTGGCTGCAATAGAAAGCACGATGAGAAGAAGTGCAGAAGCGTAAATCAGTCCTATTCGCCGGTTTCCTTTTTTTTCCATACTGTTTTATGATAATATGAGGAAAGAGGTTATTCAATAATGAGTCGCTCAAGCTATGATGATATGCCTGATAGCAGGATGAACAATAGATACAGTGGGAACAGGGGAAAGACAGGACTGATAGCAATCGCTGGGATTCTTATTGCGCTTCTGTGCATTCTTCTCTTTCTTCTTTTCACTCCGTCAGCAGATAATGCTGGAGAGAATGCCGCAGAGGAAGCAGATAGAGCTGCTGTAAGTCCTGAGATAGTGATTCCGGAAATATATATTCCTGAGCCAGAAAATACCGTAGCATCGGATGAGGACATAATCAGTGCTGATTCAGATGAAGAAGCCGATCGCACTGTAGAAGATCAGATAGACCAGGTTGCGGAAGAGGCTTATCAGAAAGGGATAAGCTGGACTGATTATGCATGGAAGGATGGTGATGATCTGATCTCTCTTTCCGATGAATTCGGAATAACCCCAAACACTATCATTTCAGTGAACAGCAT
Organism: uncultured Spirochaetales bacterium; assembly: GCA_934276695.1. Lineage (GTDB taxonomy): Bacteria > Spirochaetota > Spirochaetia > Sphaerochaetales > Sphaerochaetaceae > Ornithospirochaeta. Next base: position 655 of record CAKQTF010000302.1, on the reverse strand, counting down.
TGCAAATATCTCTGCAATAAAGACTGGTGATATTCTCAGAATCCCTTCTGCAGATGGGCAGATCTACGAATTGAAGACAGGGGATACGCTTGAATCGCTTGTCAGAAGATTCAATCCTACAATATCAGCAGATGAGCTCGGGAGGATCAACATGGTGACTGATGAGACCCTGGGGACTCTGAACGCAGTATTCATTCCATCACCTGAGACAGAATACATAGAGTCAGCATTCCCTGAATTCTCAATGCCGATAAAAGGTGATATATCTGTCCTTTTCGGAGAATTCTATAATGGCAGGCGCATAGATGGTGTCGTTATTGCATCTCATTCTGGTGAGGCCGTCCGTGCATCCCTTTCTGGCTTTGTCGTTGATACAGGAATCAGTCCTGTATATGGGAAATTCATCGCGATAATGCATGAAAGCGGATATAAGACATCATACTATGCCCTCGAGAGCGTTGATGTCAGAACCGGTGATAATGTAGAGAAGGGTAGTGTAATCGGATCTGTAGGTGACTCTAATACATATTTCGGCAAGCCATCACTCCTATTTGTCATTGAGCAGTCCGGCATTAAGATCAATCCAGAGAACGTTCTCAGCATATGATCCGATTAATGTAGATAATACAGCAATTGCTGCATGCATGAATAAAGG
>CAKQTF010000301.1 GCA_934276695.1 uncultured Spirochaetales bacterium | reverse complement strand
AACGTTACCTGTAATCGCAACCATCGGGACACTGTCCATATATGCCGTTGCAATGCCTGTCACAAGATTCGTTGCACCAGGGCCGGACGTGGCAATGCATACGCCGACCTTCCCGGTTGCCCTTGCATATCCGTCAGCTGCATGGCTTGCGCCCTGCTCATGCGCCGTAAGCACATGATGTATCCTGTCACGATTGAGATACAGCGCATCATAGAGAGGAATGACCTGACCTCCAGGATAGCCGAAGACCGTATCAACGCCTTCCTCTACCAGACACTCAATGATTATCTCTGCACCTGTCTTCACCATCTATCAGTCCTCCCTTATTATCGCACCTTCAGCAGCAGAGCTGACATGCTTTGAATACCTGAGAAGATATCCGCTCTTAATCGGGCATTCATGCTCCTTCTGAGCCTTCCTCCTCTCTTCAAGGACCTTCTCATCAACAAGAAGGTCTATCCTTCCCTCAGGTATGTTGATGGAGATCATATCACCCTCCTCAACAAGGCCTATAGGACCTCCCTGCGCAGCTTCCGGGCATACATGGCCGATTGATGCTCCGCGTGTGGCTCCGGAGAACCTGCCGTCGGTTATCAGTGCGACTTCCTTATCAAGTCCCATTCCAGCAATCGCTGATGTCGGGGAGAGCATCTCCCTCATCCCAGGACCTCCCTTAGGGCCTTCATACCTGATCACAACGACATCCCCGCTCTTTATCTTCTTTCCGAATATGGCTGCGATGCACTCCTCCTCACTGTCAAATACACGTGCAGGCCCCTTATGCACAAGCATCTCAGGAGCAACAGCGCTTCTCTTGACAACAGAGCCCATCGGAGCAAGAGTGCCCTTAAGGACTGCAATGCCACCTGTCGGGGAATATGGCCTGTCGATAGGCCTTATGACTTCCTCATCATAATTATGCGCAGCCTCGACTGACTCTCTCAGCGTCTTTCCTGTCACAGTCATCACATCAAGATCGATGAGATCCTTCTTTGACAGCTCCTTGATCACAGCCATCACTCCGCCTGCAAGGTTCAGATCCTCCATATGATCCTTGCCTGCAGGAGCAAGATGACAGAGGTTAGGGACAACTGCGCTTACCTCATTCGCATTGAATATATCGATGGCTACACCTGCCTCATGTGCAATTGCAGGCAGATGGAGCATTGTGTTCGTAGAGCATCCGAGTGCCATATCAACCCTGAGTGCATTGTTTATCGATCTCTCATTTATTATATCCCGGGCCTTTATGTCCTTCGCCACGAGATCCATGATCCTGTATCCGGCCTCTTTAGCAAGACGGACTCTCTCTGAGTAGACAGCTGGCACTGTTCCGTTTCCTGGAAGCGCAATCCCGATTGCCTCGCAGAGGCAGTTCATTGAATTGGCTGTGTACATGCCTGAGCATGAACCACAGCTAGGGCATGCGGAGTTCTCCCAGGCCTGGAACTCACTATCATCCATATTCCCGGCAACATACTTTCCTACTGCCTCGAACATTGATGAGAGAGACATCCCGCGCTTATCACCGCCCTTGACATGTCCAGCAAGCATCGGGCCGCCGGAGATGAAGATGGATGGAAGATTCAGCCGGCTTGCTGCCATTAGCATTCCCGGGACTATCTTATCGCAGTTCGGGATGAACACAAGACCATCAAAAGGATGGGCCGTTGCCATCACCTCAATCGAATCAGCAATAAGCTCGCGGGATGCAAGTGAGTACTTCATTCCCTTATGCCCCATCGCAATGCCGTCACAGACACCGATTACAGGGAACTCAACAGGATTGCCTCCTGCTTCCCTGACTCCAGCCTTTACAGCCTCAGCAATGCGTCTGAGCTCTATATGCCCTGGTATGATCTCATTGAATGCATTGACAATGCCGATCGTAGGCATCTCAAGCTCGCGGTCTGTCCAGCCGAGCGCTTTCATAAGCGATCTATGCGGAGCCTTATCAACTCCTTTCTTCATCAAATCCGATCTCATCTGAGTCTCCTTAAAATCTCTTCTCCGACTTCCTCTGTGGAGCAGGCCCTGCCTCCATCCCCTGCTATATCTGCACTGCGCACGCCATCGCGGAGTGCTTCCTTAACAGCTGTCTCTATTGCATCAGCTTCCTTCTCAAGCCCGAATGAATAGCGGAGCATCATAGCGCATGAAAGTATTGTAGCGATAGGATTCGCAATGCCCTTTCCTGCAATAT
>CAKQTF010000300.1 GCA_934276695.1 uncultured Spirochaetales bacterium | reverse complement strand
CTATATACCCCGGTAAGTGCAAGCACGCCGACGTTCTCACCATATGTGGTATTAGGTGGACCGCCCCAGAGGGAAGCCCATGTTGTCGCAAGCCCATCTCCTAAGAGAGTTCTCTTAAGGCCTGGATTCTCATAGAAGTTCTCACCTACTACCTTTGATATCACAAGAGTATCGCCAAGATGCTCACAGATTGTCGCAAATGAGACAATGAGGAATGTGAGGATAGGCACAATAGAGAATTTCGGCAGTGCGAAATGGGGGAAGCCGAACCATGCAGCATTCTTCACGATCGTGAAGTCAATGATATCATATGCAGGGACAAAGCAGCCCATGATCAGAGTGAACAGATATCCTGATGCAAGGCCGAACAGGATAGGGATCACAGAGAAGAAGCCCTTGAAGAATACATTCGCAACAACAGTCACAGCGAGTGTGACAAGTGCTATTGAGAGATAGACAAGGCTGTATGTGGATGGATCTGATGTGTTTGTATACATAGCCATATTCATTGCAGTCGGTGCAAGGTTGAGTCCTATCACAACTATTACAGAGCCTATCACAACAGGAGGAAGAGCTCTGTGGATCCATCCTGAGCCTGCTTTCGATATGATGAAAGCGACAAGGCAGTACATCAGGCCAGAGCAGAATGCCCCGCCCATAGCATAAGGCCATCCATACTGTGATGAGATTGCGATAAGCGGCGTGATGAATGCGAATGATGATCCGATGAATGCCGGAACCATTGCCTTAGTCAGCAGGATATAGATCAGTGTGCCAGTGCCTGCAGTGAAAAGAGCTGTCGTAGGCTCAAGACCTACAAGAATCGGAACCAGGATAGTAGAACCGAACATTGCGAATACATGCTGTATGGATAGAGGAATCCACTCCTTTAGCGGTGGTTTGTCCTTTGGCCCATACTTCAATCCTGAATTTTTATTAGCCATTTAAAACTCCCGCCGTCAATACTAATGGATAAAATCCCTTTATTGAATAGGGAGAAATGCAATAAATTGAAAAAACAACAAAATAGAACACCACCAGAGGCATAGGTGCACTCTATGCTCTTGCTGTATGAATTCCAAAACCTTATCATATCCCATATACATAGATGAACAGCAGAAAGACGAAGCGCATTATAAAGAAAGGCAAAAGAGGCCTGATCAGAATCATATTCAGCAGAGTCGGCGTGATCAGCCTGCTCTTCCTGGTCAATCTTTCAATACTGATCTTTGCCGGGTATTATCTCGGGAAATACATCAGGGGATTATACTGGCTCTATTCCATAATACCATTCATATTCGTCATCATTGTATTCAACAGCAATTCGAACCCATCATCCAAGCTTACCTGGCTTCTCATAATCACGGCACTGCCATTTTTCGGGCCTATGCTGTACCTGTACATAAAATCAGATATCGGGCACAGGGCTGTGATGCATAGGATAAGGGATATAAACCGTTCTGCGTCAGCCATAACTTCACAGGATCCATCAGTCCGGGCTGAATTCTCGGCGCAGGACAGGAGAGCCTCAGCACTTCTGAACTATGTTGATGCAAGAGGCCATTTCCCAGTCTACAGAAACACAGAAGTCACATATTACCCGCTCGGCGAATACCTGTTTGCAAGAATGCTTACAGAGCTCAGGAAAGCAGAATCATTCATATTCCTTGAATACTTCATCATAGGCGAAGGCGAGATGTGGGAAGAGATCCTCAGCATCCTTAAGGATAAGGCCAGCCATGGAGTCGAAGTCAGGCTCATGTATGATGGATTCTGCGAATTCTCAACACTTCCAAGAAGCTATCCTGAGAAAATGGAGAAGCTAGGGATAAAGACAAAGCCATTCTCAAGGCTTCAGCCATTCGTATCAACGCTGTACAACTACAGGGACCATAGAAAGATCATGGTCATCGATGGCAGAATAGGATTCACAGGCGGAGTGAACCTTGCAGATGAGTATATCAACAGGGAAGTCAGATTCGGACACTGGAAGGATAGCGGTATATGCCTTGAAGGCGATGCTGTCAGGACAATGACGCAGCTCTTCCTTGAGCTATGGAGCATTACGGACAGGAATCCGGATTTCAGCAGCTTCCTCAGCATAGAAAGCCCCAAAGCGAAGTCAGATGGCTTCATAATGCCATATGGCACATGCCCGCTGGAGGAAGACAGAATCGGTGAAATGGTGTACATCGACATGATCAACAGGGCAGCATCC
>CAKQTF010000299.1 GCA_934276695.1 uncultured Spirochaetales bacterium | reverse complement strand
GTAATAGAGAAGCTGCAGCTCTCCAAGCGTGCTTCCGCTGAAGTACCTTACATCTGTAGGGAACAGCAGATGGCCATAGCCCCTGAATGCAGGATAGCCTATGACATCAGCTACTGCTGTATCCTTTGTGAACAGAGTGCTCTGAGGCTTCATGCAATCATCATCTGAAAGACCGGCAGCACTCACACAGCTGCTTCCTGCAATGATGAATGAAGCACATAGAACAGCGCTTATCAGACTTATAGATCTCATATGACCACCTTGTTCTGATTATATTGAAAGCAAGGCGTATGAGAAGTCTAACTTTGTTCAGCAGTATATACCTTTAAGTTATAATCATTTAAAAAGTTCTGACTTTGCAGCCGCAGCTGTCTCCAGAAAGCACTTCACTGCAGGCGATGGGTTCTTTGAGTGCAGGATACCGAATGGAATGCTGTGGTCCCATTCAACAGGAATCACTTTCAGCAGAGGATGCACACTTGCCCACCCAGGGATTGCAAGCAGCACATTGCTGCTGTTCTCGCACCTGTTGAACACATCCATGCTATAGAAATCAAAATCCACGATATGGATCTGCGGATGATGCTGCCATAGATCATCACGGAGCTGATCGACATTATGGCTCCAGCCTCTATGCATGAGCATCAGGTTCTCGCCATAGAGGTCAGTGACCTCAAGCCTATCCATTGAGGCAAGTCTATGATGGATTGAGACAGCACAGCCGAACCTGCCTCTCACAAGCTCAAGGCCATCACAGCCATATAAGCCAAGCATAGTCTCGTCGAATATGCCACCGACTATGTCTATATTCCTTCCAAGGTTAGTGAGGATCTCCCTGGCATTCTCCGGTGTATTCTCAAACGGGATGATCTGGAACCTGAAATCAGGATGAAGAGACTGCATTCTTGACCATGGCTCCATAAGAAGCTGTGCAGGAGTCATAGGAGAAGAGCCGATCCTGATTACATTCGCTTCCTCTTTCATCGCATTACGCGCTCTTGTCTCTGAGTCCCTGCAGTACTGGATTATGTATTTAGCATCCTGGTAAATGGAGCGGCCGGCCTTTGTAAGAGTCAGACCGCGATGAGTCCTGTCAAACAGCCTGATTCCAAGGGAATCCTCTAATGAATTGATCTGCTTGATTACGGCAGTAGGAGTAATGAAACTCTCTTCTGCGGCTCTGCTGAAGCTGCCTGCATCAGATACACGGATGAATGTCTCAAGCTGGTGATTATACATCATACTGCAGTGCTATCTCTCCCATTTCCCTCATTCTATATTAATGGGACTTAGCCTGCAATCATCACTTCCTGGTCAGATCCTTTACCCATCTGTATTTCCTGTAGTGATAAACCGTCCATGGGATCTTACCTACCTCATCAAGGCATGTGCAGGCATATACAGCAATCACAGGCCATCCGAAAAGGAATGTGCCTGCAGCAGCAAGCGGGACAGCGATGCATCCCATTGTGACTATAATCGAATAGCAGTCAAAGAGCGTATCACCGCCGGATGCGAACATCCCGTTTATAACAACAGAATTGAACGATGCGCCTATCATATACACGGAAAGAACTGAGGCCATCGCTATCAGATCCCTCTCTGCACCGTCAGAGAGCTTCATGATCCTCAGCGCTGCGGGAACAGAGAGAAGGATAAGGAGAGATGACATAAACCCGCATAGAATGGCTATTACCGAAAGGCGGTCACCATAGAGCCTGGCTCTCTCGAGGTTTCCCTGACCAAGCTCATTGCCGATCAGTATCGAAGCGCCTCCTGCAAGCCCCTTCATAAAGCATCCGACAAGATTCCGAAGAACCGAAGTGACTGAATTCGCCGCAGCGGCATCGACTCCCATATGGCCTAGGAACGCAGAGTACGAAGAATAGCCGAGAGTCCATATGACATAAGCTCCAAGGAGCGGGATCAGCTGCTTTATGAAATCCGATGACAGTGCTCTTGAATATGAGAACAGCCTCGAGAGATCAGGCCTGACAGTCACATCACTGAAGCAGAATGATGATGCAAGCACAAGCTCGATAGCCCTGGAGATCACAGTTGCCAGAGCTGCGCCAGATGCACCCATACCGGCAAAGCCTGGCACGCCGAATATGAGCACAGCATTTAGGCTTATGTTGATAATCACTGCAGCACCGCTTATCCATGCGACTGCGGAAGGCTTCCTTCCAAGCTTTATCAGAGCAATCATCGGCTGTGAGAAGCCTGTTATGAAA
>CAKQTF010000298.1 GCA_934276695.1 uncultured Spirochaetales bacterium | reverse complement strand
CCTCATTCTGGCCTATTACATATCCATCAAGAGCCTTCACAATCTCCTTCGGGCTCATATTGTCAAGCTTCTTAGCTTCTATCAGTTCCATTGATTACCTCACATCTGATATTGTGGTTTGTATAAATGCAGATATCACCTGCAATCTGAACACTGCGTCTTGCAATCTCCTCTGCTGTCCAGTCAACGCCAGCATCAAGATATGCTATTGCAGCACTCCTTGCATAGTCGCCACCAGAACCGATTGCAACAACATCACCCTCAGGATCAAGCACATCACCGTTTCCTGTGATCTCATACATCCTATCACCATCGGTTGCAATCAGCATTGCTTCAAGATTCCGTAGCTGCTTATCTGTTCTCCACTGCTTCGCAAGCTCTACTGCGCTTCTCGTCAGATCGCCATTGAACTCCTTGAGCTTTACCTCAAAAAGCTCATAGAGTGTGAATGCATCAGCAGTTGATCCTGCAAATCCGATCACTACTTTGTCATCATATATTCTCCTGACTTTCCTTGCATTGCCTTTTGCGACGGTATTCCCGCTTGTGACCTGTCCATCACCGGCAATAGCAACCTGACCACCTTTCCTTACTGCTACTATTGTTGTTCCCTGCATTTCTTTCTTCCTTTAGCATGAGGATGGGATTCAGTATAGACATTCTTAAGCTTCTCCTTTGAGACATGCGTGTAAATCTGCGTTGTTGAAATACTCGCATGCCCAAGAAACTCCTGAACAAGCCTGATATCAGCACCTCTATCCATCATGTGTGTTGCAAAGGAATGACGTAGAGTGTGAGGAGTGAATTCCTTCTGCCACCCTAGCATTTCCCTATACCTATCAAAAATAATATGCGCAGAGCTAAAGGGCAACCTGTTTCCGCGCTCTCCTATGAAAAGTGCATCCTCAGCAGCATTCCTTTTCTCTCTAAGATAGCCTTCCCTTTCCGGAAGATATGAATCCTTCAGCTCTGAGATCAGTTTTCTTGGAAGAAACAGGAACCGCTGCTTCGAGCCCTTTCCTACTATGCGTATTCGACGGCAATCCCATTCAATATCTGACACGTTCACGCTCAGCGCTTCAGATATCCTGCATCCAGTAGAATAAAGGAACAGAAAAAGAATATGATCACGAAGTCCCATGAAATCCTGGAATGGGATGCTGAGCAGCTCTTTCACTTCATCTTCTGTAAGGACTGATGGAAGATACTTCTCCTGCCGTCTGAGCGAGATTGATTCAAAGGGATTTGAATCAACAATCCTATATCTATGAAGATATGAGAAGAAGGTTCTGTAGCATGTCAGATGCCTTAGCACTGTTGACTCGCTCTTCTCCTTAGACAGCGTTCTGACAAGATCCCTTGAATCCTCTTTTGAGAACTCCCTCAGACAAAGCTTTCTTGTAGTCATGTACTCCATCAGATAATCCAGATCAAGACTGTAATTCCTGACCGTATTCTCTGAAAGAGCCTTTATATCCTTCTCATATTCAATATATGCATTAATGTATTCCCTATCAGTCATCTGCAAGTTTTATCATATCAAATTTATCGCCTCTGAAACCATATCGTCCATCAGATTCCGGATAAAGAATGCATCTGGGAAGAGAGAGAAGATCAGAGAATGACCCGATCACCGGAGCTCCTGCTTTTGCATATTCCCGGAGTATCCCTGATGCCAATGCATCTTTCAGTATGGCTATGTCCTTTCCCATATCAAGAGCTTCATCGATGTATCCAATCCCATTCCTGCGTATTCTATCATCCGCAACAATGACACAATCAGAGAGAGCTGACCCAAGTGATCTTGCTCTGTTAGCAGATTCCCTGCATGCAATCGTGCCATCTTCCTCTGCTGTAATCGCTGATCCAGCTGTAACCATCGCCTTATGCAGGATAATGCGGCCTGTCCTTGAGAAGCCAGATGGCAGAATATAGTTCAGATGACCTCCTGCATCCATTACGCCAGACTCAATTGCATCAGCGTTTTCTGAAAACGGCATGAAAAGGACATCATAGCCATTCATTACGGCTTCGAATGCTGAGACATACAGTGATTTTGACACTATCCGGCTTCTATAAGCAGATGCAATGAAGATGCATCTGGACGATGGAATCCTTCCAAAATAGAAAATTTCCCGCCCATTCACCATCGCTTTACCTCTATTCATGCTTATTCTCATATATTCAATATATGATTCAGAGGCCTTTCCCGCTGCTATCTCAGATGAGGTCAGCGATTATCCTAACAT
>CAKQTF010000297.1 GCA_934276695.1 uncultured Spirochaetales bacterium | reverse complement strand
GACATACCTGAGAGCCCGGATATCACACGGAAAGCCAGTTCTGGCAGCAGAGGATCAGATAGAATGGCAATTACGATGCTGGCAGTATCATCAATTGCACTGCTGATGACGGCTGATGCACGCGCTGCGCTCCTCTCATTCATCATTGCCATCATAATGCAGAGGCTGTCTCATCGGAGGATAATGCCAGCTCCATATATATCCATCACAGCATTCATGCTCCTCACATCTATGCTTGCACCTGAAGGTGAGATCATATGGCAGCTCGGGCCCTTGAAGGCTGGGACTGCATCACTTCAGAATGCATTCATAAAAGCAATGCACATATCAGGTACGGTTGCTCTATCCCAGTGCTATACGGGACAGCTGGGATTCAGTGGAGGCATACTATCACTGACTCTCGAATACTCAGCAGTCCTTCTGAACATCTTCAACAGCCAGAGAGGACCGCTTTCAAAGCGTCTCAGCGCGGCCTTGTCATTGAAGCATGCAGAAACAGAGGAAAGAAGCGTGCGCACAATGCCGAAGCATCTGTCCGTGATTTCAGCAATTTCTTTTGTAGCAATAAGCTGCATATCATTTATTATCTGATTCAATATTATTTCAGCAAATTCTATTGACATATGTATCTCATTTAAATATATTTTTATCGATAAATAAGGAGCAGATACCAATGTCAGAGATAAATGAATTATTTCCTGGACAGCTCGAGCTTCAGGCTCTTATCGAGAGAGTGAAGAGAGCACAGCTCATCTACGCAAACTATCCGCAGGATAAGGTAGACGAGATCTTCAGAGCAGCTGCGATTGCTGCAAACAACGCAAGAATACCTCTTGCTCAGGATGCTGTGGAAGAAACAGGAATGGGAATCATTGAGGATAAGGTAATCAAGAACCATTTCGCTGCAGAGTACATCTACAACAAATACAAGGATGAGAAGACCTGTGACATAATCGAATCAGATCCAGGCTTCGGCTATAAGAAGATCGCAGAGCCTAAGGGAGTGATCTGCGGCATCATACCTACGACAAACCCGACAAGCACAGCAATATTCAAGTCGCTTATCGCGCTCAAGACGAGGAATGCAATCATATTCTCTCCGCATCCGCGTGCAAAGAAGTGCACTTGCGATGCAGCACGGATAGTGCTTGAGGCTGCAGTCAGGGCTGGCGCACCAGAGGACATAATCGGATGGATTGATGAGCCTACGATGGAGAAGACGGATTACCTCATGAAGAATCCTCTCGTTAACCTGATCCTCGCAACAGGCGGGCCTGCGATGGTGAAGTCTGCATATTCATCAGGAAAGCCTGCAATCGGAGTAGGCGCTGGAAACACCCCGGCCCTGATTGATAAATCAGCAAATCTCCGCATGGCAGTTGCATCGATACTTATGTCAAAGACATTCGACAACGGTGTTGTATGCGCATCTGAGCAGTCAATCATATGCCATAAGGATGTATACCAGGAAGTCAGGAAGCTTCTGAAGGAAGAAGGCGCGCACTTCCTTACCAAGGATGAGGTAGAGAAGCTCTCTCCGATCATCCTGGATCCGAAGAGAGGAACAGTGAATCCGAAGATCGTCGGACAGAGCGCAAGCACAATAGCAGAGATTGCAGGCTTCGAGGTGCCGAAAGACACAAAGGTGCTCATTGCTGAAGTGAAAAGAATCGAAATGGATGAGCCGTTTGCTCATGAGAAGCTCTCTCCTGTGCTCGGCATGTACAGCTGCAGCAACTTCGGCGAGGGGGCTGCAATGGCAGCTAAGCTGATCGCTATGGGCGGATTCGGACATACATCAGTCCTGTACTGCAATGAGCTTGAGCAGGACAAGGTAGACACATTCGGAAAGGCAGTGAAGACAAGCCGCGTGCTTATCAATATGCCTGCATCACAGGGCGCAATCGGAGACATATACAATTTCCGTCTTGAGCCATCACTCACACTCGGCTGCGGCAGCTGGGGCAACAACTCAATATCAGAGAATGTCGGGCCTAAGCACCTTCTGAATGTGAAGACTGTTGCAGAAAGGAGAGAGAATATGCTCTGGTTCAAGCTTCCACCTAAGATCTATTTCAAATACGGCTGCCTGCCTGTGGCACTTCAGGAGCTCAAGGGAAAGAAGAGGGCCTTCATCGTCACAGACAGCTTCCTGTTCAATTCCGGAATGATTGACAGGATCACTGAAACGCTTCAGTCAATAGGAATCGAGACAGAGGTATTCCATCAGGTTAAGCCTGATCCGACAC
>CAKQTF010000296.1 GCA_934276695.1 uncultured Spirochaetales bacterium | reverse complement strand
ATATAGAATAGTCAACAATGATTATGGATACAGAGAAGCTTAGCTCATTTTTTGACAGTTTTGCCCCGATGCATGGAGGCGGACTTCTACGGGACAACAGACTCGAAAGGATGAGGCTTCTCCTATCTCATCTCGGAAATCCGGAGAATAGCTTCAGGGCGATACACATTGCTGGAAGCAAAGGCAAGGGAAGCACTGCATTCTTCATCTCACGCATGCTCTCCCAGAGCGGATTCAGATGCGGACTGTACCTCTCCCCCCATGTATATGATATCAGGGAGCGGTTCACTGATGCTGGGGAATTCTTCAGCGGCGAAGCATACAGCAGAGCCCGAGAGGAGCTTGAAGACAGAGTAAGCGGTTTCATACTGCCAGAGAGCCTTGGCCCGGCTAGGCCCACTACATTCGAGCTGTACACTGCATATGCATATCTGCTCTTCAGGAATGAAGGCTGCAGCATAGCAGCTATCGAGACAGGTCTCGGAGGAAGGCTTGATGCAACGAACACGCTCTCTCCGATTGCAGAGATCATAACAACAATAGAGCTTGAGCACACTGATATCCTAGGAGACTCGCTTGAGATGATAGCTGCAGAGAAAGCCGGGATAATCAAAGAGGATTCATATGCATTTGCAGGAAACACAGCACCGGAAGCTGCTGCTGTGATCAGGAGAAGATGCATTGAGATGAACTCAGTGCTCACAGAGCTCTCTGATGCATTCTCAGGAATCAGCATAGATGGAAGCACTGCATCCGGGCTTCTTGATGGGAAAAGGATTGAGATCAGGCTTCCGTATCCATCTGAAAAGGAAGGAGAGGATGCGCTTCTTGGCTACCTTGCCCTATCCAGGCTAGGCCTCATTGACCGCAGAGGCTTTGACCTAAGCGGCCTTTCGCTTCCAGGACGCTATGAGCACTATGGAAGATTCATATTCGATGGGGCACACACAAAGGAAAGCGCAGAGTCACTCTGCAATACGATCATTGAAAATGAAAGCCTCGATGACAGCACTCTGATATTCTCCGCTGCAGAAGGAAAAGATGTGAAGGACATGCTGCTTGCGCTTATCCCGCACTTCACGAGGATAATAATCTCAAAGCCTGACAGCTTCAAGAAATCAGATCCAGCTGAGATATTCAGACTTGCTCAGAGCCTTTTTCCTGAAAAAGCGGTATATTTAATAGAAGATAGCAGAGCTGCAGCAGAATATGCCATGGAAGGAAAAGGCATCATACTTGTGACAGGATCATTCTATCTTGTATCAAGAATAAGGAGAGAACTCGATGGGAATTAACTGGAAGGAGCTTGAGCTGCTGCTTTCTGAGCTGCCACTGGAGGGAAGCTATGTGCAGAAGATAACAGAGCATGACTTCCATTCCTTCACTCTCCATCTCTTCTCAAAAGAAGAGAAAAGCTGGCTTCTCTATGCAGAGATTGCAACTGCAGAGACCAGGATATGCAGGACAGAGAAGCTCAGAGCAAAAAGCAGCAAGAACCAGCGCTTTGTGCAGTACCTCAAGGCCCATATCATAGGAAAGAGGATAACAGAGGTCAGACAGCTGCCATTTGACAGGGCATTCATACTAAGGCTGAGAAGCGCTGAGGACGAGCTTCTGATGGTCTTCAGACTCTTCTCCGGCCCGAGTGCGAACATAATAATAACAGATAAGGACAGCAGGATACTGGAGCTTATGTTCAGAAGGCCAGAGAGAGGAGAGAGAGAAGGAAATATCCTCTCTATGGAAGAGCGTACAGACGAAGGACCCCGGCACTATGAGATCAGGGATTATGATGCTGCTTCATTCAATGAATACATTGATAGGACCTCTGATGAGGCAGACCATCAGAGGAAGAAGGAAGAGACGCTTCAGAAACTTGAGGAGAAGCGTGATACTGAGATTGCAGAGCTTGAGGAGAGGCTCAGGCGGCAGAAGGAGAAAGCCGCAGCATCGTCGCATTCTGATGAGGATAGAAAGCTTGCCGGCCTTCTGCAGTCAAATCTCCATATGATAAGGAAAGGAATGGATTCAGTGACTCTTACTGACTGGTCTGATGGATCGGATGTCACAGTATCACTTGACCCTGCCCTATCCCCGAATGAGAACCTTGAGAGGCTCTATCAGAGATACAGAAAGAACAGGAAAGCCTACGAGATGGCATCTGAGGAGATTGCACGGATCGAGGCTGAGCTAGATGAGAGAAGACGGCACTACGATGAGCTGCTTTCATCCGATGCACCTCTTACTAGGCTGAGAA
>CAKQTF010000295.1 GCA_934276695.1 uncultured Spirochaetales bacterium | reverse complement strand
GAGTACTCCTGAGCATTTAGAATGAGATGCATCCTGGTGGTTTACACCTGGATATGCTGAAAAAAGAAGCCTGCTTCTTTCCAATAGAAACAGGCCTACGAACTGAGCTGCAGCAAAAATGCTTTTTACTGTCTTATCTATCCCATCCGATATTGAACCGAACAGAGAGTCCATCGACAGCATTTGCCCCTGATGTCTTTCCAAGCTCCTGCCAGAAATATGCAACATCCATCTTGATTGCAAAGAGATCAAGCCCTGCTCCAAGTGTCCAGTATCCCTGGCTGAATCCTCCTCTGATATCAAGGAAACTCAGAATCCTTATTTCTGCTCCAGCATTGATATGATAGATAATACTCCTTCCATCAATCTTATTACTGAATAATCCGACAGTATCAACAACATCAAATACAATTGATGGGCTGAAGAATCTGTTCTTCCACTGCCATGCAAATCCAGCATCAAGGCTCCAGTTAGTATTGAATGTGAATTTCTGGGAATCAGCTGTGCCTCCGAATGGATGCTTCATCAGTGCCTCATAGTTGCCGATTGATGACATATACATCTTTCCATTGAGGTTTCTTGCAACTACACCTATTCTGAAATTCAGAGGAAGATTAAGATTGATGCCAACGTCAAACGGAACAGAGAAACCAGCCATAATAGGGACTTTCTTCAGTGTTCCAGGAAGATCCTTATCATTAAGAGCCTTCAGGACATCATTCACATCAATAATATCAGAATATGCAAGATAATTGAATCTTGCGGCAGCTCCGAAATCTATCGAGAAATCAGATGCTATATTCAGACGTGCACCATAACCGATTGTCACTGCAGCATTAAGCTGATCAAACAATCCGCCGTTAGATGTGATATTGTATGTATGAATCGAATCCTTGACATTCACAGCAAGGGCAAAGCCGCCAGCAGAGAATCCTGCAGCGGCATCCACATCTGCAACTCTCGAAAGACCTGTTCCATACATCTGCTCAATCGGATCAATAAGATCAGTATAGGAACCATTATTCACAGCATCCTTCACTTTATCTATGAATCCAGTTTTAAGTATCTTATAAGGATTATATACGGTCACAGCAACAGTCGGCAGCTGGACAACGGCCCTCTTTGAAGCCAGTCCTGCCGGATTATAGAAAAGGCTATCTGAACCAGAGACTGCTGCCAGGCCCGCATTTCCCATTGCCTGACGCCTTGGGCTTGTCGGAGAGAGTGGATTGTAGAGTGATGAATAAGCAGCACTCGAACCTGGCTCGATCGGAGTGACAGCAGCATATATTGATGAAAAAGCCGCAATAGCAAAAATCAGTGCAAAAACAGAAAATCTTCTCATTTCAGAATCCTCCAATCATTCATTCCAGGCATCTATTCCGCGTTCAGTTACAGCCTTAAGCTTTTCAATATACTTTCCAAGCCCTATGTTGTCCGTCTCGGATCCGATTGCTGTATTGTATATCCTGCCTAGAGTACAAGCCAATGCCCCCATGCTATCATCCATGACAACAGCATCAGCAAATGATTTCATTCCATCATCCGGATCATTGAGCTTAATAGAATCAGGAATATTCCACTCATATAATGAATTATCAGAAGATGCAATCCATGGATTAGCTTTGATTATCTCATCTATCAGGCCATTAAGAGTAGCTGGACAGTCCGTGAATATTGCATCAGCCTTATTCATATAAGCATTGTCAGCAGCAGTGAATGCTGCTGCAATGAGATAAGGTGCAATGCTAGACAGATTTGCAACATCATTTGAAATCTCAGAAGAACCAGAGAATGCAATATAGATGTCTATTGCGCTCTTATACATTGAAAGTGCAGCAATTGAGTCATCAGTGACTCCTGAAGGAAAGACTCCTGAATAAATCCTATATACCTGCTGTATTGCAGATGCATACTTCCCTTCGACCATAGTACCGCTCCGAAGCGCCTTTGAATCCTGATCATCAGTAAAAGACTTGATGATATCAGATAGATCCCCGAGCTTCACGCTTGTTGCTGAAGACATCGAAGATAACACCTTAACTGTATTCAGAGCTGCTGAAGCCACTTTATCAGCATCGGAAGCCTTGATGTCTATTGTACCTGAGATCTTCCCATCTGCATCCACTGTTGCCAGATCAGAGACGGATTCAACAAGGCTTGTCATCATCTGAAGGGCAATGACATCTCCTGCAGTTACAGAATCCTTTGATGTTATATCATTCATGCTGTCTTTCAGTGTTGAGAGAGCATTCTTGATGCTGTCATCCCCCGGAG
>CAKQTF010000294.1 GCA_934276695.1 uncultured Spirochaetales bacterium | reverse complement strand
AGCTGTTCCGATAACCGCAAAGTTTTCAGATAGATTTCCTGATTTATAGAGTCTAAAAAGGGATGGGTAGAGTTTGCGCTTGGCTAAATCTCCACTGGCCCCGAAAATGGTTACAATAACTTTTGAAGACATTTAAGTACCTATTTCCTATTTTATTAACCATATTTTACCATAAAATCTACAAGATTTCTTTGATGGAATCGTTGTTCCGAATATTTTCCGCTTGGATTAGAGGATTAGAGAGGAAAGCATAGAAAAAGCTAGAATCAATGTGGATTCTAGCTTCAATTGCTATAAGCTGTTTGGATCGATTACCGAAGAAACTTGGTGACTCCATCAGAATACGCGGTAGACATAAGGATTATCCGGTTTCGTAATGGTCTGGCAATCGCTAATGTGGAGGACAGGCAAGCTTTGCTTGAGTTGCTTGTGGTATTCAATGGACAAGGTTCCTTTCGCATGGATCCAGGTATTGTTTTCGAAATGCTGCGGAGCACCAGTCGTTAAGAGACCGTAGACTCCGGAATCTGCGATACAGTGGATGATCCCAAAGCGAAAGAGGAATTGGCTGTCCTTGTTATTGGGGTCATTGTAAACAAAGCCGGTCAGCTCGATCGTCTTTCCTGCAAATTGGTCAGGATAATCATAAATCACTTCCATGACTTCCATGTAATTCTCAGTGGTCACCTGAATCACTTTTTTATCAACATATTTCTTTGCAGCCTGCTTCATCTCTGACTCATAGGCTGACTTGGTAAAATAGCTACTAGTATCTGGTTTGAGATACTGGGTTGTTGTCCCTTCGTCCTGCTGGATTTCCTTGGAAGATCCAGCCGCAACCGGGAAGTGGTAGCCTTTGGCAGAAACTGTTTGGGAATCCAGTGTCACTGTAGGGAAAAATAGCCCGACAAACAAAGGAATACAGAGCAAGAAAATACTCGCCACTTTTGCCCAGAAGCCAGAGAGATGACTGTGGATCTTCATCTGCTTGACCCAGATGATCAGCTGCACAAGAGCTAAAACAAAGGACAAGAACATGGAAATATAAGCCAAGTAAGAATAGTGTAAGTTGATGTATTGATTGAGCTTACCAGATAATTGCAGGTACATGGTGAGCTCAAAATAGCCAGCTAATATCAAGAAACGGATCATAGCACTACCCCCACAAACCAAGCATAAAGGAACACAACTCCACTCACAATTCCGATAAATTGCCAGATAAAACGGGTCTTGAGATAATTTTTCATCATGAGGAGATTTTTGACATCAAGCATAGGCCCAATCACCAGAAAGGCAAGAACAGGCGCTACTCCAAAACTTGTTAGAAGAGAGGATCCAACAAAGGCGTCCGCCTCGCTACAAAGTGAGAGGAGAAAGGACAAGACCATGAGAAGGAGAATAGCAATAACCGGTGTCGCACTGATCGAAGTGAGGATCCGTGTTGGGACATAGACTTGGACGAGGCTGGCAAAGAGACAACCAAAGACCAAGTAGCGTCCTGTATCAAAGAATTCATCAATGGCTTGCACCAAGACTTGGAAGAGCTTTTGACCTTTGCTCAAGTCCCTAAAATCATGTTCATGTACAGCCTTACGATGTTCTTTTTGGATCGAATCTGTCTGAATAAAACCAAGAAAGATCCCTAGTACCGTTGCGACCAGTAGGGAACCAAGGGCGCGGTAGAGGGCCATCTTGACAGAATTCCCAAAGGCTGAGTAGGTCGCAAAGAGAACGATAGGATTGATGACCGGTGCTGTCACCAGAAAGGGAACAGCAGTATAACTTGGGACTTTCTTTTCTAGAAAGCGATTGATAATGGGAACAATCCCACATTCACAGGAAGGAAAGATAAAACCGATAAAAGTCCCAAAGAAGATCCGCCCAAATTTATTCTTAGGAAGAAAGCGGTAGACCCTCTCGGGGGTGATATAGACCTCAATAATCCCTGAAATGATACTTCCGATTAGGACAAACGGTAGGGCCTCGATAATAATCGAGAGAAAAATAGCCCCAGCCTGCAAGACGCTAGAGGGAAGGTGTTGAAAGAATGTCATTACTTATCCTTCTTTGCTTCTTTAGTGGTAGCAGTTTCTGCCTTCTTTTTTTCTTCGGGGAATTCGACTTTCTTTTCTACATCCGGAAAACTTGCAAAATTTTCAAACATTTTATCAAGATCATCTGTTTTTGAGAATTTAATAGCCATTGTTGGGCCTCCTTTTTATTTTCTTTCATTATAACAAAAAGGAAAGAGCAAGGGGGAAATGGAGCATAAAAGGAAAGAACATGTGGGTCAA
>CAKQTF010000293.1 GCA_934276695.1 uncultured Spirochaetales bacterium | reverse complement strand
GTAATCAGCTCTATAGCAATATTAGGAAGGTGGTACATTATGAGTAAGATGTATTATGAGAAAGACGCAGACATGTCTATCCTCAGCGGAAAGACTGTCGCAATCATCGGATATGGCAGCCAGGGCCATGCACATGCTCTTAATCTTCATGAGTCTGGTGTTGACGTCATTGTAGGTCTCTACAAGGGCTCAAAGAGCTGGAAGATCGCAGAGGAGGCTGGTCTCAAGGTCATGACAACCGAAGAGGCAACAGCTAAGGCTGACATTGTCATGATCCTCGTCAATGATGAGAAGCAGGCAAAGCTCTACAAGGAGTCGATTGCCCCGAATCTCAAGAGCGGATCATATCTTGCATTTGCTCATGGCTTCAATATCCATTTCGGCCAGATAAAGCCGCCAGAGGATATCAATGTGATCATGATTGCACCTAAGGGACCAGGCCATACAGTAAGAAGCCAGTTCCAGGAAGGCAAGGGCGTTCCTTCACTCATTGCTGTAGCACAGGATCCTTCCGGAGATTCAGAGCAGGTTGCACTTGCATATGCTGCTGGAATCGGAGCTGGAAGAGCCGGCATCTTCGTGACTTCCTTCAAGGAAGAGACAGAAACAGACCTGTTCGGCGAGCAGGCAGTACTCTGCGGTGGTGTCACAGCCCTTATCAAGGCTGGTTTCGATACTCTTGTTGAAGCAGGCTATCAGCCGGAGATGGCATATTTCGAGTGCTGCCATGAGATGAAGCTGATTGTTGACCTCATCAACCAGGGCGGTCTCTCATACATGAGATACTCTATTTCCGATACAGCTGAGTATGGTGATTACATCACTGGCCCTAAGATCATCACAGATGATACAAAGAAGGCAATGAAGAATGTTCTCACAGACATCCAGGAAGGCACATTCGCACGCAACTGGCTCCTTGAGAACCAGGTCGGAAGACCATATTTCAATGCAAAGAAGAGAATCGAGGCTGATTCGCTTCTTGAGAAGACCGGCGCAAGGCTCAGATCACTGATGAGCTGGCTCAAGAAATAATCATTCTGAACGGAGAGGGATATGTCAGATAGAGTCTTTATTTTTGATACAACGCTTAGAGATGGAGAGCAGGCCCCTGGCTACTCTATGAACCTAGAGGAAAAGATCCGAATGGCAAAGCAGCTAGAGGCACTGGGTGTTGACATCATAGAGGCCGGCTTTGCTATTTCCTCTCCTGGGGATTTTGAGAGTGTCGAGGCAATTGCAGGTGCTGTTAAGGATGTTACAGTCGCTTCTCTTGCCCGTGCTCTCAGAAAGGATATCGACGCTGCATACAGTGCCGTGAAGAGGGCAAACAGCCCTAGGATACATCTGTTCCTGGCAACCAGCGATCTCCATCTTGAATACAAGCTCAAGATGACGAGGGAGGAAGCCCTTGACAGGATCCAGACGAATGTCAGATATGCGAAATCGCTATGCTCTGACATTGAGTTCTCGCTTGAGGATGCCACGAGGACAGACCTTGACTATATGTGCCGTGTTGTTGAATGCGCAATCAGGGAAGGCGCTACGACAGTGAACCTTCCTGATACTGTAGGCTATTCAACTCCTGCTGAGATTGCGAACATGGTCTCATATGTCAGGAATAATGTGCCGAATATAGACAAGGCTGTTATCTCCATGCATTGCCATAATGACCTTGGCCTCGCTGTCGCGAATTCCATTTCAGGTGTTGAGGCTGGTGCACGCCAGGTTGAATGCACTGTCTGCGGAATAGGTGAGAGAGCCGGCAATGCTGCAATGGAAGAGGTTGTGATGGCAATGAAGACCCGTGCAGACAGGCTCGACTTCACGACAGGGATCAGAAGTGAGGAGATATCGAGGACAGCAAGGCTGCTCTCGTCGATCACAGGCGTGAAGATCAATCCTTCAAAGGCCATTGTCGGTGATAATGCCTTTGCACATGAGTCAGGTATCCATCAGCACGGCATGCTTGCGAACAGCAAGACATACGAGATAATGACACCGGAGTCCGTAGGTGTCGTGAAGACAAGCCTTGTGCTTGGAAAGCATTCAGGACAGCATGCATTCGAGAAGAAGCTTGAGGAGCTTGGCTACTCGCTCTCAAAAGACGAATGCACTAAGATCTTCGCAGAGTTCAAGAAGCTCTGTGACAGAAAGAAGAATATAACAGACAGGGACATAATCGCGCTTGTGGAGGCAAGGGAGACAACAGAGGGCAAGAATAACTGGACTCTTGATTCCTTTGTCATAAACAGCGGTAACCATATGAGTGCAACTGCATGCATCACGCTGAGGAAAGG
>CAKQTF010000292.1 GCA_934276695.1 uncultured Spirochaetales bacterium | reverse complement strand
GGATAATCCTCCTGCTAAGAAAGAGACTAAGCATGTTATTATCCCAGAACCTGCAGGAAGACCAGGAAAAACCGATGCAATGCTTCCGATAAGAAAACCGAGGATTATCATATATGTTATCTTAGAGTGCTTTCTCATTGCCCATGTCAGAAAACCTGTAAGAGTGAAAACACCGATCACACCGCCTATGCCAAGCGGGATCAGAGGCAGGATATTCAGATTTGACAGTGAATTCAGAACTGTCCCATAAAGCCCTGTCACAACCAGCAGATATGATATCGATATCCCAGGGAGTACAAAGCCGATGGAAAGCAGAAAGCCTCCGATAATCTGTTCAAGCACTGATATGAAATCAGTGGTAAGTGAAGGCGTGAATACTCCTTCTGGAATCAGTTTTATTGAAAACACGATTATACACCCTGCTACGATACAGGCTGCATATGACAAGATACCATGAATACTGCAGTCTGCAGACGTGATCCCTGAAGATCTGATTATGGATGGGATTGTTGCAATGACAGCTCCAAGAAAGAAGTACATCACTGTCAGGAAGTGTTTCTCAAGAAGAATAGAGAGTGGCTTGCTTATAATGAATACTCCAGCAAGGCCTGCAATAAGAAAAGTGAAAAGATACAGGAATGACTCCCTGAATTCTTTTTTCCTGAGAAGCCCTGGAACCGATTCTATAAGTGTGTCATATTCACCTAAGATCATTGCCATTGATCCCCCGGAGAATCCAGGAACAGTCATTGTCGATCCGATAATGAAAGCCTTAAGTGCTGTTTTCAAGAGTTTTGCTGCATTCATCATCAGAAGTCTACATACTTTTTGCTATGTTGTTAATATGGGCATCAAATAGAAAAAGAATAGGCGGAGAAAACCCCGCCTATCAGATTCATGCTTAATGCTAAGCTATTAATCATTTCTTTTCTGAATTGATTGCTGCCTGTGCTGCTGCAAGACGAGCAATTGGAACTCTGAATGGAGAGCATGATACATAATTCAGCCCGATAGACTGGCAGAATGCAATTGTCTTCGGATCTCCTCCATGCTCACCGCAGATTCCCATCTTCATGTCAGGTCTAACAGACCTTCCGAGTCCTACTGCCATTTTCACAAGCTTTCCGACACCATCGAAATCAATAGTCGCAAATGGATCATAATCATAGAACTGCTTATCCGGATCATTTACATAATGAGACAGGAATGATGCTGCATCATCTCTTGAGAATCCGCATGTCATCTGTGTTAGGTCATTTGTTCCGAATGAGAAGAACTCTGCTTCCTTTGCAATCTCATCAGCTGTAATCGCTGCACGAGGAACCTCAATCATTGTTCCGATCTTGTATTCAACCTTCATATGCTGCTCTTCGAATACCTTGTCAATGACTTCAACAGCATGCTCTTTGCAGAATACAAACTCCTTATAGATTCCAACGAGAGGAATCATGATTTCAGGGTGGACTTCAATGCCTTTCCTCTTCACGTTGATTGCTGCCTCAATTATTGCTCTGACCTGCATTCGGAGAATCTCAGGATAAATGACAGCAAGCCTGCAGCCCCTGAATCCAAGCATTGGGTTGAATTCATGCAGCGCATTGATCTTCTGAGCAATCTCCTCTGCTGAAATGCCAAGCTGCAGTGCCATCTCGTGTCTTGATGTATGGTCATTAGGAAGGAACTCATGAAGAGGCGGATCAAGCAGCCTGATTGTCACAGGAAGACCATTCATCTCCATGAAGAGTCCTTCAAAATCCCCTCTCTGCATTGGAAGCAGTTCTGAAAGCGCTGCTTCCCTAGCCCTTACATTGTCAGCAAGGATCATTTTTCTCATTGCAATGATTCTCTTGCCTCCAAAGAACATATGCTCTGTTCTGCAAAGTCCGATTCCCTCTGCTCCAAGAACTACAGCATGATGAGCATCTGCAGGTGTATCAGCATTTGTCCTAACACCCATTGTCTTAAGCTCGCTTACATAGCCCATGAACTTCTTATAATTCTGGAACAGCGCGGATTCGCTCTCTCTCATTGTCCCTTCAAGAACCTGCATTATCTCACTTGGCTTGACTGCAATCTTCTGTGCATAGACAGCACCTGTGAAACCATCAATTGCCATGTAATCGCCTTCCTGAAGTGTTATGCCATTCACTGTGAGCTTCTTCTTTGGCTCATCAACAATAATCTCTCCGCATCCGGATACACATGGGCAACCCATTCCGCGTGCAACAACAGCAGCGTGGCTTGTCATACCGCCTCGACATGTGACAATACCTTTGCTGACGGCCATTCCACCGATATCCTCTGGGG
>CAKQTF010000291.1 GCA_934276695.1 uncultured Spirochaetales bacterium | reverse complement strand
GCAATGCAGCTTGTGAATGCATATAGCCCTGATGTGATCATAGCGGTCGGCGGTGGTTCACCAATGGACGCAGCAAAGATCCTCTGGCTTCTCTATGAGCATCCGGAAGTGAAATTCGAAGGGCTTGCCCTGAGATTCATGGATATAAGGAAGAGAGTCTATGCATTCCCTAACATGGGAAAGAAGGCTCAGCTTGTCTGCATTCCTACAACATCAGGAACAGGCTCGGAAGTCACTCCGTTTGCAATCATCACAGATGAGAAGACAGGAATGAAGTGGGCAATCGCTGATTATGCACTGACTCCTAGCATGGCAATAGTCGACTCAGAGCTTGCAATGGGACAGCCGAAGGGCCTTACAGCATCATGCGGCGTGGATGTGCTCACTCATGCGCTTGAGGCTCTTGTCTCCTCAATGTCCACTGATTACACGAATGCTCTCTCACTCGAGGCCGCAAGGATCATATTCAAGTATCTTCCTCAGGCATACGCTGATGGGACAAACAGAAAGGCAAGGGAAAAGGTCCACAATGCCTCAACAATGGCAGGAATGGCATTCTCCAATGCATTCCTCGGACTCTGCCATTCAATGGCCCATAAGCTCGGAGCCCAGTTCCATGTGCCGCATGGAATGGCAAATGCGCTGCTCCTGACGAATATCATACGCTTCAATGCGAATGACAACCCTACAAAGCAGGCCGCATTCCCTCAGTATGAGTTCCCTTCTGTGATATCAAGATACGCAAGGGCTGCAGACTACATCGCAATGTCAGTGAATGATGAGAAGAACACGCCATATATCGTGACTGGACCGAAGATGAGCCAGGAAGATAAGGTCGAGGCACTCATCGAAGGAATCGAGAAGCTCAAGAAAGAGCTCAGCATACCTTCTTCAATAAAGGAATGGGGCGTTGATGAGAATGAGTTCCTTGCCGCTGTCGATGAGCTTTCAGTGAAGGCTTTTGATGACCAGTGCACAGGATCAAATCCACGCTATCCTCTGATCAGCCAGATCAAGCAGCTCTACCTTGACTCATTCTATGGAAGGCCATGGAAGGAAAACTGATAGAGTCCGCATTAAAATGAAGAGATCCCTTCTGCCGATGCAGAAGGGATCCTCATTTAATGATGGAGGAATGGTCAGTTTCTGGGAAGAGAGAAGACAAACGGGCTCTGGGCCATGCCTGACTCAGCAGAATACGGCGTTATCTCAGCCTTGCCATTATCCACATCAATAGACACGCTGTACCAGTAGCCTATGGATTCATACTCAAAAGGCTTCGTGAGCCTCTGATGGTATGCAGCCAGATTGAACTCCCCCATGCTTTCCTTCATATGGTATTCAATATTGCCTTTATGGTAATGCCCTGTCAGGATCAGGCCTATTCCGTACTGGTCCATCAGCCTGTAAAGATGATTGCGCTCCTGGATATTAAGGCCGAAGAGGACTGCGGATATATCAGGGACACCGCCTGATGTTATTATCTCGTGCGTTATGAATATCCTGTACAGTGAATCATCCGCAGCAAGCGCCTCTTCAAGATACCTGAACTGCAGATCCCCTATGGCACGCTCAGAAGTATCGAGCTTATAGATGGATAGCAGAGGCCTTCCGCCAATCTCTCCGAATGAATATGCGGAGGCTGTAGTGAACACCTCGTCCCCGCTGTCCCAGCGCGGTGAAAGATTATGCCTGTCATGATTGCCTATGCACTCTATCAGATAACCGGCAAGTGACCTGACACGGCTGATGAAGCCAAGCGAGGTGCCATCAATGATACCATCATCTGTCAGATCCCCAAGGCTGACAGCGAATGAATAATCCCCAGACTCAAGATGTGAGTAGTAGTTCTCATTGAACCATTTAACAGGGCCGTCATTGTAGCGCCTGAAATGCATATCTGTCACAGCAGAGAAACGGATGCGGCCACTGCCATCATAGGCCCCGATGCTGATCTTATCAAGAAAGGGATTAACATCATAATCAGATAAAGGATAAGGCGCATAGCTGCATGAGGATGAAAGCAGCAGCACAGCAAGAAGAATCAAAAGAACCTGCTTCATTGCTCTACCCTGTATTTATACGAAAGCCTGATGGCTGTTGAATAAGGCCTGAAATACGGATCTATAAGATATTCCGCACTCTGCATATACAGATCGGCAGCAATCGAGCTGTGCTCATCTATATAAGCCTCCAGGCAGAGACCGAATAGTGTGGAGGCCTTCCAGAGATGCTCATACCTGGATGCCATATCCATATAGAGCTCCATGCGGATCCGGCTGAACGATAGGGAAATCCCTGCATATACAAGAGGAGAGAGGGAATAGAGA
>CAKQTF010000290.1 GCA_934276695.1 uncultured Spirochaetales bacterium | reverse complement strand
CATCAATCCATGTATTATCCACAGAATACAGGATGGAGGATAATCAGGACCTTATCGATGCATTCCCGGATGTGACATTCATAATACTCAAAAGCGAGACAAGCACAGGTGAGTTCATCAATGCACTCGCTGATGAATGCGATGCCACATATTTCCTTGTAGTCCGGACGGATCTGTCCATAATCGCATTTGAAGGGGAGAAGCTCATGGCGATTATGGCTGATAAGAATCATCCTGCAGTCATCTCTCCTGTAATGATCTCTTCTCAGGGGGAGGTCATGCCTACTATAAGAGTGCCTTTTATCCGTGGAAAGGAAGTCGATCCTCAGGCATTCATGCCGGATGTTGATAGCGAGAAGGCTCAGTCGAATCTGTATCCGCTTCTCGAGATCGGGCTGTATGACAGAGCCCTTTTCCAGCGGCTCAGGGCATTCGATATAAAGATAATGGGGGAGTTCTACCAGGCTCTTGATTTCGGTGTCAGATGCCATCTGTTCGGGTATTCGATAGTCACAGTGAGGATGCTTGCTGTCCAGTTCCCGAATAGGATCTCAATAATAGAGAACAGGAGCGAATGCGATGGAATGAACAGGTTCTATACAAAGGCACTGTCAATAAGGCGCATTTCCGGTAAGAATATAATTGAGAAGTGGAAGCCTTATGTGGATAAGGAAGTCCTGCAGGATGAAGTGAAGAAGAAGCAGATCAATATACAGAAGACTGATTTCTTCACATTGCAGAAGAACTGGAAAGTCTGAGCTTTCCAGTTCTTTCCTGTGCTATTCCCTTTCTTCCATCTTCCTTGTGCTGATTATCATATCAGTCTTCAGATTCCTCAGCTTCTCTGATAATGATACTTTGTATATGTGCGGATTGATCTGCCTTTTATAGGACTTATCGAAATGAGATATCATCTCAGATGCTCTTTTCTGGATCTCAGGAAGGGAAGGAGATGTACTGATCTTCTTTCCATTTTCCATTTTCTTCACAAGCAGAGGTCTTGCCTCTTCATATTTTGAAGCTCTCAGATGGAACTGGTCCTGTGTTGAGAATGGGTGATAGAATGTATAATCCATGCCGGATTCAATCACTTCATCCTCAAGCGCGATAAGATCAGCCAGTGCATTGCCATCCTTATCGAAGAATCTGTAGACCTGCTTGCGTCCTGGGTTTGTTGTCTTCTCATAGCTATTGGATACTTTCATCCTTGGCTTAAGGATTCCATCCTCATACTGGGCTGCAAGCTTATATACTCCATTGAGAGATGCCTGAGATCCTCCTGTGACGAGATGTGTTCCTATCCCCCAGCTGTCAATAGGTGCCCCATCATTGATCAGATTGAGTATGATATCCTCTGTGAGGTCATTTGAGATGCAGATAGTTGCATTATCCAGACCTGCTGCATCAAGCCTTGCTCTTACTTCCTTTGTCAGATAAGAAAGGTCTCCTGAGTCAATCCTGACTCCGATGCGCTTGCCTTTGGCCTTCATCTCAAGCCCGATTTTGATTGCTGCATCAATTCCTGAGCCGAGCACATCATATGTGTCAATCAGCAGTATGCAGTTATCTGGATAGATCTCAGAGAAGCGCCTGAAGGCCTCTTCCTCATTCCTGAAGCTCATGATCCAGGAATGAGCCATTGTCCCAGCAACAGGTATCCTGTACATCTTTCCTGCATATGTGTCGCTTGTGACTTTTGTCCCACCGATGAATGATGCCCTGGCAGCACTGTGTGCTCCATCCTCGCCCTGGGCTCTTCTGAGGCCGAATTCCATTATCGCACCGTGCCCCTGTGTTGCAAGGACCATTCTGTTTGCCTTTGTCGCAATCAGTGTCTGGAAGTTGACGGTGTTAAGCAGAAGAGACTCGATGAGCTGTGCATCAATAAGCGATGTCTCGACTCTGATCAGAGGCTCTCCGGGAAATGCTGGTGTTCCTTCTTCGAATGCGTATAGATCCCCTGTGAAATGATAGTTTCGAAGGTCCTCGAGAAAAGCCGACTCAAACTGATTAAGGCTCTCAAGGTACTCAATGTCATCATCGGAAAAACAGAGTCCCTCAAGCTTATCAAGTAGTTCCTCGAGTCCGGTAAACAGCGTGTACCCGCCATTGAATGGGTTTGTTCTGTAGAACATGTCAAACACGACCTGAGGATTATGCTTCTCCAGGAAATAACCCTGCATCATTGTCAGCTCATAAAAATCTGTTACAAGTGCGCTCTTTTGCATATTGATATCCCTCTGTATATTGAGACAGCCGAAGCTGTCTCATCTGTCATTTTGATGCCTTCTCGATCCTGTCAAATCCGCAGTAAGGGATGAGGGCTGGAGGGATTGATACAGATC
>CAKQTF010000289.1 GCA_934276695.1 uncultured Spirochaetales bacterium | reverse complement strand
TTACAGGACTATGGGGATCTATACAGGTGTATACTATTTCTTCTCCCAGCTCGCATCGATTGTCAGCCCTCCGATTGCCGGAGGAGTGACAGATCTATGGCATTATCCTGCACTGTTCTTCTATGGTGCGGTATTCATGATAATAGCATTCATTCTCATGGGCCATGTCCATAGAGGTGAGCCTGATGATAGCATAGTGGAGGCATGATATGAGACTGGTATTCCTTGGGACTGGCAATGCGAATGTCACGGAGGTATACAATACATGCTTCCTGATTCAGGATAGCGATAAGTATATGCTTGTGGATGGCGGTGGTGGAAATGGCCTTTTCAGGCAGCTTAAGGCTCTTGATATAAGATGGCAGGACATACATGATATCTATATCACGCATAAGCATCTTGACCATATCATGGGGATTATATGGCTGATCCGATTCTATAGCCAGGCGATGGTAAGAGGCGGATTCTCTGGCTCTGTGACATTCTATGCCCATGATGAGGTGATTGGGATCCTCAGGAGCTTCTCATACTCATTATTCCCTGAAAAGCAGCTTTCGTTCTTTGATGACAGGATCAGATTCGTCACTGTGCATGATGGTGAGACATTAAGCATAATATCCCATCCATTCACATTCTTTGACATAGGATCAGATAAGGCACGGCAGTTCGGCTTCTCAATGTCATACGACGGCCACAGGAAGCTTGTCTGCCTTGGTGATGAGCCATTCTGCGAAAGAGAGAGAAAGTATGCAGAGAATGCAGACTGGCTTCTCTCTGAGGCATTCTGCCTGTATGAGGACAGGGATATCTTCAGACCATATGAGAAGCACCATTCAACTGTTAAGGATGCTGCAGAACTGGCAGATAGCCTGAATGTCAGGAACCTTGTTCTCTACCATACTGAGGATAAGACGATTCATGACAGAAAGGTCCGGTATACAGAGGAAGGCAGAGCATATTTCCATGGGAATCTGTATGTTCCTGATGATCTTGAGGCAATATCCTTATGAAGGCTGTCTTCTCAGACATGGATGGAACGCTGCTCAGTTCTGAGCATGTCATGACTGCTAGAACGAGGAATACGCTCTCTGCGCTGCATGATAGAGGAATCCCTGTTGTATTTGCATCAGGCCGTGCCTATGATGGCATGCTGAGGCTGCTGGAAACGCTCCCATTCACTCCCTTCATGGCAACTCTCAACGGTGCATATATAATAGACGGTAAGAGACGGCCGATTGCGTCCTTTCCACTGGCCTCTGCCGACCTTCTGAGAATCTCTGACGCAGTCCGGAAGCTTAGTCTCAGCTATCTTTTCTTCTATGGTGAGCACTGGGGTGCAGATGCTGATAATCATTTTTACAGGAATGAACGCAGCATCGTCGGTGTTCCTGGCCTGATAGGCCGCCTTGAAAAGCTTGCTCCCGTGAATGAGATACATAAAGTCATTGCTGCTGGTGAGCCTGATGCAATCAGCAAAGCGCTCCCGGTTCTATGCTCGGAGCTTTCAGGCCTCTCTGTTTCAAGATCTTCCCCGAATTATATTGAGATAAACAGGGGAGGAATCAATAAGGGGAAAGCCCTGGGCATTATTGCAGATTATCTTGGCATAAGAACTGAGGATACAATTGCGTTCGGTGACTATGATAATGATATAGAGATGCTGGAGATGGCAGGCGATGGGGTTGCTATGGCAAATTCATCTCCTGCCGTGCTCAGCAGAATCAGCAGAAGGACATTGAGCAATGATGAGGATGGTGTTGCTGTATTTCTTGGGAAATATTTCAAGATATGAAAAGAATCTTTTTCATATATCATAAAAAAGGCTTTTACTTATCCTGCTATCCAGAGAACAATCTGCCGTCAATAAAATCATGTGATAATTCTATTCTCAATTCAAGCTGGTGTATCGATTCCTGAGTACAGCTTCCTGAACTGTTTTGGAGATACTCCTTCAAATTCTGAGAAGATTCTTGAAAAGTACATCGGATCACTGAAGAAAAGCTCTGCAGATATCTCTTTTATTGTCTTGGATGTAGATAACATTATCTTCTTTGCCATAGCAATCTTCAATTCGTTCATATATTTCAAGGGAGCAATGCCAAGTTTCTGTTTGAATATCCTTGTAAGGTAAGAGGTAGATATTCCCAGCTCATCTGCCATTTCCTGCACAGTATATTTCCTTGTGAAAAGATTCTTGTTAATAAGCTCAACCGAACGATTAATAACTTCATCTGTATGGGATTTTACCTTCGTAACATCCAGCACCCTGCCTCGTTCCATATGATATAGAACACCTTGAAGATAGATATTGATAAGTTCTACTTCTTCCATTTTTGAGGAAGAATAGAGT
>CAKQTF010000288.1 GCA_934276695.1 uncultured Spirochaetales bacterium | reverse complement strand
CTCCCTGTTGTCATGTGCCCTGTCTCACCATCATCCGATCACCGCTATGAGGAAGTGCGCAGCCTCTTTCTCTCAATGGGGCTCAAGGTCCTTGAGATGAGTGCGCGCGAGCATGATGAGGAGGCTGCATATTCGCAGGGCGTGACTCATTTCGTCGGACGTGTCCTTGATCAGATGGGCCTTAAGCCGACAGAGATCGCAACACAGGGATATAAGTCGCTGATGACTATTGCTGAGCAGACATGCAATGACCCGATACAGCTTTTCTATGACCTTCAGCGGTATAATCCGTATGCTAAGGAGATGAGGCTTTCTCTTCAGGTTGCAGTTGAGAAGGTTCTCAACAGACTTGCCAAAGAGGAAGACAGGATTTGAACATATTCATTTACACGCTTGGCTGCAGGCTGAACCAGGCTGAGAGCGAAGCAATCGCGGATGCATTCAGAAAGGCAGGATTCACTGTCGTCGGAGAGAGAGACGAGCATGATATCGTAATCGTGAACACATGCACTGTCACGAGCAAGGCAGAGCAGAAGGCCAGGCGCATGATACGTCTCTTCTCAAAGTCCTCAGAGGCTGTTGTGATAACAGGCTGCTATGCAGAGCTTGCACATGATCAGCTTGCATCGATCTCTGATAATGTCGTTGTATTCTCGCTTAAGGAGAAGGCATCGCTGCTCGAGCTTCCTCTTCATGTGAAGAGCGCAGTCGATTCTGGGCTCAGCACGCATGATGCAGTCCTTTCTTTCTGCCATAGGGAGCGGAGTGTCTTTGACTTTGATGCATCCTCATTCTCATACCATTCAAGGGCATATCTGAAGATACAGGATGGCTGCGATAACAGATGCGGGTACTGCAGGACTACAATCGCAAGAGGGCCGTCTGTATTCCTTGATCCTGATGAGGCTGTATCACGTGCTCTCCGTCTTGAGCATCTTGGCTTCCATGAGATAATGCTCACAGGTGTGAATCTCACAAACTACAACCATAGGGGCGATGGCCTTGGTGGCCTCCTTGAGAAAATGCTGGCTGCACTTGGCGATGACATAAGGATAAGGCTGTCATCAATGGAGCCGGACCATGTGGATGACAGGCTTCTTGATGCAATCAGGGATCCTAGGATGCAGCCGCATTTCCATATCCCTATACAGACTGCATCTGAGAAGGTCCTGAGGATAGTGAACAGGCATTACTCCATTGATCATGTCTCATACATAATCGATAAGCTCCGTGCATGCAAGGATGATCCTTTCATTGCCTGTGATATAATAGCAGGCCTTCCTGGTGAGGATGATGATGATTTCATGAAGAGCTATGACTTCATAGAGCAGCATAGGTTCTCAGCCCTTCATGTCTTCCCGTATTCACCGCGTCCGAACACATCACTTTATGGATCCCCGCTCAAGGTTGAGGAGAGGGTAAGGGATGAGAGGGCAGAGCGCCTTAGAAAGCTCTCTGCTGAGCTGAATGCTGAATATGTTGCAAGACAGATTGGAAAGGGTGTCGAGATACTTGCAGAAGGGCGCGATGCCTCTGAAGGCACAACTGGTAACTATCTGAAAGCCAGGATCCTCAACATCAGCGGGCGCGCTCTCTGTGAGGGCGGTCTCTATAAGGGGACTATTACCTCTCTCTCGCCTCTGGAAGTTTCTGTCTGATTGTTATCTCAGGAGTCGATGTGAGGACTCTTGAGTATGGAGGAACGTTCTCCTTTATCCATGCACTTGATGCAATAGTGGAATGATCCCCGATTGTGATATCTCCGAGTATTGATGAATTCGAGTACACTGTCACATAGTTTCCGAGTGTCGGATGGCGCTTTGCACCCTTTAAAAGCGCACCGCATCCGTCTTTCGGGAATGATAGGGCGCCGAGTGTGACTCCCTGGTAGATCTTCACGTGGTTTCCTATTACGCTGGTCTCTCCTATGACAACACCTGTTCCATGGTCAATGAAGAAGCTCTCTCCGATTGTCGCACCAGGATGTATGTCAATCCCGGTCTGGCTATGAACGATCTCATTCATCATCCTCGGGATCAGCGGGATATCCATGAGATACAGGAAATGGGCGATTCTATGGATTGCAAGTGCTCTGATTGCCGGATAGCAGAGGATTACCTCATGTATGCTCTTTGCTGCCGGATCCCCTTCGAATCCAGCTGCTGCATCAAGCTTCAGAAGCGCCCTTATGTCAGGCAGTGCCCTGCAGAGCTTATCTGTTGCATCCTTTGCCTGCTTTCTGAGATCTTCCTCCGATTCTCTGTCCCTTTCATAGGCAAGGGAGAGATGTATTGCCTCATAGAGCAGTGTGGATGCTGCGCTGAGGTGTAATGAGATTACGTTCCTGAGGC
>CAKQTF010000287.1 GCA_934276695.1 uncultured Spirochaetales bacterium | reverse complement strand
CGTTCCTCATCAGAGACCTTTGAATAATCATTAAACAGATATCTGACAGGATAATGGCATGCTATCCTGAATCCATAGCTCATGAATTTGCTGGAACTGATAATATTCTCAAGAGCAGCAAACATCAGATTCTCTGAATCATATGCAGATATTCTCCTATGTTTTGAAAGGAATTCTATGCGGCATGCTGTTGCCTGCTCATATAACATATCAAACACAGACGTGATACCTGATCTGGTAGTCTGAAAACTGTTATATGCAATATATGCAATAAGATCATGGATATTGCTATCTGCAGGCTGAGGATCAGAAGAAGCAACAAGAATGAAATGCTTTCTAGCCCGTGATACTGCAACATTCACAAGCATTGAAGAATCAGAGAAATCTGTGATTATATCATCTGATGTTGCCATGATTATCGTATCCATCTCCCTTCCCTGAAAGCTATGGATTGTATCAACTTTTATATCATCACGCCTGATGACTTCCCTTATTAACCTTACGTTGTTCTGATATGGAGTTATAATACCGATGCTTCCATTCTCCTGATAAAGAGACGGAAGCACCTCCTTGGCTATAACATCAGCCTGTCTTAGATTTGCATGTTCCCTGCTATGGAATCCAGGAGCTGTAAGAAACAATTCCATTTCATCGCATCTGCTCTCATCCTCAGTCATTATAACCAGGGCGTTATCATAGAATTTCTCATTACAGAAGCCTATTATCCTGGGCTGACAGCGATAATGCTCAGAAAGCATAGAAGCTGGAATATCCGGGAACAGTGCAGACACAGAAGACAGAAAAGAGAATGATGAATATCTATAAGCTTCCGGAACAGCATACTTTCCAAATACAGATTCCGTGTAAGACCTATCCTCTTCTGTGACTACATTCTGAAGCTGTCTTGTATCTCCGACTATCACTGCATTATGAGCAGACAGAAGAGATAGAGCCCCTGACGCAATATCACACTGAGAAGCTTCATCGACGATTACATAGTCATACATCAGGCCACAGAGAGAAGCAGAGGAAGAGAATGCAGTGCTTGTGATTATTGGATACTCAGCAATCACTGATTTGGGATTCTTCCATAAATCATCTGCTGTGAATATCCTACGGGACAGTTTATTCTTAAGCCTTTTCCTAAGGGTCCCTTTAAGAAGCATAAGGGAAAGCTTAGATAATTGCATCTCCTTTCCATGCATATCAAACTGGCGTATTCTACTATCAAGAGATTCTATTTCTGATTGCAGCTCCTCCTTCCTTTTACAGTAATAACGCCATTGAAGCCTGGAAATGATGAAAGCCCCAGATTCCCCAGATTCATTCCAACTCATTCTCTTGCTGAAGAAAGCGATAGTAATACGCCTCAATAGTGAGAACCGCTCATGTTTTTGGAAGTAAACACTATAGCCATTCAGCAGCCCTATAATCTGCTCCGATGACAGTTTATCCTCAGTGACATCAGAAACCATTGAAACGGTTTTAAGAAAATGCTGAATCTCAGTTTCTAGCTCAGAAAGCTCATATTCTTTCCTCTGTCTTCTTTCCTTAATCTCATAGAAATCATCCAGCTCATTGTCCAGCATTTTGACTTTCATGAAGCAATCTGCAAGCTGATCATCATCAAGTTCCCAGGATGAAGTATCTGGATAACTTCCAGACTGGGATAATATAAACTTATCTTTATTCTCCCTGCTGCCAAGAGAAGCAAGAAGAAAAGACAATCCAAACCCTTCAAGTTTCTCCCTCACATTATCGACAGCAGAGTTATTGTTTGAAACTATCTCAGCTGTCTTATCCTGCATAAGCAGATTTGCGATTATGGTAAGTATAGTCTGAGTCTTTCCAGTCCCAGGCGGTCCCTGTATAATGCTCATATTATTTGACAGAGCATTAATCACTGCTTTCTTCTGGCTTCTGTTTATCCCGAATGGATATATCACAACAGATGGCGAAGACAACTCAGAACAGCTAATGTTTCCGGAAAGATACCTGGCAAGCACTGATTCATCATCAACAAAATCAATCTGGCTGAAATGCTTTGCCAGTATTTTATTTCCATCTTCATCTTTCAATGAACTCACACAGGATATTTCCTTGAGATATGAAAGCACATGCAATGCATTCCTGTCTTCAAGCACCGAATGCGAAACCTCTAATCTGCTATCGCTTATAAGATAATGCTTGCCATTACGTTCAATACACCAGTACCCTATCTCTGAATATCTGTAGATTGCATCAATTCCGGTAAATCTTGTTCCGCCATATGAGATATCATAGAAATCAGGATCCAGAGGCTCTGGTCTATAAATCCTCACATCCTCTGGCTTATAGCTGTATTCTTTCCCACGCTGTCCTACAA
>CAKQTF010000286.1 GCA_934276695.1 uncultured Spirochaetales bacterium | reverse complement strand
CAGGATCAGCGCTCCCCAGAATGTTATCCTCCAGCTGGAGATTATGTGCTTGTTCTTCTTGTTTGGAATCAGCACGCCATCTGTCATTGTTATGGTTGATCCTGATGCTGCGCTGTCCTTCTTCTTCTCTGGATCAGCGGAGCCGGCCTTCCTGCTCATGGCATCCTTCTTCACATCCTCATCAATAAGCTCTTTCTTTTTCTCTTCTTCCATAATTATTCCCAATTATAACAGAAAAGAAGGTCAGCTGTATCCACTGGCCTTCCTGTCTTATGTTCAGATCCTGAAACTACAGAATACTGTACTTTGCCTTGAGTGCATCAACGGTTCCATCTGCGAGGCACTTCTGATAGCCTTCCTCAAGAACGCTGATGAATGGGTTTCCCTTCTTGACGCACATTGCAATGCTCTCCGCATCTGAGTTTGTCATGTGTCCGGATACTGTGAGCTTTCCTGCATAGCTCTCGTTTGTGAGCACGTAGTCATTTGCTACGAGTGAGTCACATACGACAGCATCTATGTTGCCATTAGCCAGATCAAGCACAGCCTCAGGGATAGCATCGAAGTTCTTGATGTTCTTAACGCCTGCATTCTGCACTGCGAAGTGGCCTGTTGTTCCATTCTGTACGCCTACGGTCTTGCCTACAAGATCCTTCTCATCTTTGTACTGAGTTCCATCAGCTCTTACAAGGATAGCCTGGTCAAGTGTGATGAATGGAGTTGCGAAGTCCATAGTCTCCTTTCTCTCATCTGTTACAGTGACGCCTGATGCGACTGCATCATACATTCCTGTCTGAAGACCTGCGAAGATGCCGTCCCATGCAACGTTCTTGAGCTCAACCTTTATTCCCATCTTCTCTCCGATAGCCCTTACAAGGTCCATCTCGAATCCGACGATATTGCCTGATTCATCAACATATTCGAACGGCGGCCACTCAGCGTTAGCAGCTATAACGTATGTCTTCTCGGCATTATTTTCCTTTGAGCCGTTTGCAAAAACCGGTGTCATGATAAAGAGTGCAAGCAGTGCAATTATTAATGTTTTCTTCATACTGTCATTCTCCTGATATCTGTATCTGGTCAAGGTATAGCGCGAATGATTATGCAATGTCAATTATTTTATGCATAAAAATACAAAAAGAATGAATAAACTGAAAATTTATGCTTTCGCATGATTCTCTGGCATATTCATTATTAAATTGAGTAATTCTTTAAAATAAATAGATAAGCTGAATCTTTATATAATTATGTGCAGAAACCCTCTGCAGTGAATATTTATTCTTTTATATATCTTCATCTGCTACAATCGGCTCTTCAAGTGTTTTTATCTTGGTCCTGTATATGTATACGAAGAATACAACAGACATAAGAAGCCCCATGACTTCTGCGATAGGGAATGAGAACCAGACGGCATTCACATTTCCAGTCAGCATCCTGAGAATATATGCAACCGGGACAAGGATTACGATCTGCCTTGCAATCGACACGATCATTGAAGCCCAGCCGGCTCCTGTTGCCTGGAATGATGATCCTAGTGCTATTGAGACTGCAGCAGGCATGAAGCAGAGCGATATTATCCTCAGAGCAGGGATTCCTATCCTGAGCATATCCTCTGTTGCGGAGAACATGCCGAGAAGCACAGAAGGAAGCAGCTGGAATACAGCGAATCCTGCAGCCATGATTGAGAATGCAATCACTGTTCCAAGCTTTATTGTCCTGAGCATCCTATGCTTTTCCCTTGCTCCGTAGTTGTATGCGATGATAGGCACCATGCCGGAGTTCAGGCCGAATACAGGCATGAACACGAATGACTGCAGCTTGAAATACACTCCGAATACTGAGACCGCAGTTGCAGAGAAGCTGATCAGGATCGAGTTGAGTGCGCTTACCATGAATGTGCCTATTGCATTTGTTATGATTGTCGGGAGGCCGACTCTGTAGATTTCGCCGACAAGCTTCCTCTCAAGCCTGAGGTTCTTCAGGCTGATATGGATGAACCTGTTCTTCCTTATGAAGAAAAGCGCCAGTGCAGCACCGACGCACTGTCCGATGACAGTAGCGATCGCAGCTCCTCTGACACCGAGAGAGAATACGAAGATGAAGATAGGGTCTAGGATTATATTTGTAATCGCTCCGCTCATCTGTATGATCATCGGATGGAAAGAGTCGCCGGTTGCCTGCATTATCCTCTCTACTGTGATATCGATGAAGATGCCGAATGAGAATACAGTGACGATGACAGCATATTCAGTGGAGAGCTTCAGAAGCTCAGGATCTGATGTGAATAGAGAGAGGAAGTGCCTGGATCCGAAAAAGCCCAGGACAGCGAATACTGCCCATGTGATTATCGACAGCATCAGCCCGACTTCTGCTGTATCC
>CAKQTF010000285.1 GCA_934276695.1 uncultured Spirochaetales bacterium | reverse complement strand
GAAGGAAGCAGCTCTTGAGCTTCTCACTTCATATTCTAACCAGCAGGCTAACATGTGGTTCAAGACATATGATGATCTTGCAAAGACTCTTCTTTCTAACTACATGCTCGGATCAGATCACGGCAACACTTGGGGTCTGACATATACAGATTACTGGACTGATCTTTCTAAGTCAGAATGGGGCCAGTATAAATAAAAGGAGCAGATAATGAAAAAGGTATTAATTACAGCTTTAGCAGTATTGTTTATTGCTGCTCAGAGCCTTGCTGCTTGTACTATCTTTGCAGTAGCAAAAGGTGCCACAGTTGATGGTTCTGCAATGACCAGCCATACTTGTGACTCAAACTCTGATGATGTGAGAATCTGGCTTATTCCTTCAATGGAAGCAGGCTCAGAGAGAGATGTCGTTATTGATGGAAGAGCTGGTGCAGACTATAGCCAGTTCCCAGAGGTTAAGGATTATGGTACAAGAGGAACAGCAGTTTCTTCTTATATCAATGAGAAGGCTACAAACCAGTATGTCCATGGCATGTATTCATTCATGAATGATAAGGGTCTTGCAATGGGCGAGTCTACTTGCAGCTATAACAGGAATACAGATCACGGCAAGGCTATCAAGGCTTGGCAGACAGCAACAGAAGGCATCTGGGACTGCTATATGCTTCAGGATGCAACTCTTGAGACATGCTCAACAGCCAGAGAAGCTATTGCTTTCATGGCAGAGAAGATCGAGACTGAAGGCTGGAACGGATATGCTGAGTGTATCAACCTCACAGATGGAAATGAGACATGGGTGTTCGAGGCTTATGGCGGAACAGCATGGGTTGCAATGAGAGTCCCAGATGATTCTGTCTTCGTTGCTGCTAACAGAACAAGAATCAACTATCTCATCGAGAATGATCCAGACAACTGCCAGTACAATCCTGAGATCAAGAACATTGCCCTCCAGTATGGCCTTTGGGATGGAAAGAGCGAGTTCAAGCCAAATGATGTCTTCTGCGCTAACAAGGACGACAACATGGGCTGCACACTCAGAGAGTGGAGAGCAATCATCCTTCTCAACCCAGAGTACAGCAACCTTGATCCATTTGGTGATCCTGATGATTATCCTCTGTTTGTTAAGCCTGCTAAGAAGCTCACAGTTGCAGATATCCATGAGTTCTGCTCTGACTACTATGCAGGAACACAGTTCGATCTTTCCCGCACAGCTGATGCAGGTGAGTTCGGTAACGTTCTCAGCAACTACAACAACAGCCTGAAGAAGGCTACACGCGAAGGTGTTGCTAGACCTATCAACATGTTCCGTGCAACATATGTGCAGATCTCTCAGGTAAAGCCTTACCTCCCAGAAGAAGCTAGATGTCTCGTATGGGTTGGCTGGGGTGCTCCAAGCACAACATACCTCACTCCTGTATTCGCTTCTGCTACAGAGCTTCCTGAGTTCTTCGGCCGTGGTGTAAGAGCTGAGCTTGACAATGAGTCTGGATTCTGGAACACAGTCAAGGTTCAGCAGACTGCTACAATCAACTACCGCTCTGCAATCGAGGACATCAAGAGTGTAAGAGATCCTAAGATGGCAACAGTATATGAGCAGACAGCAGTCGCTCAGGAAGTCGCAGCTTCAATGATCGCAGCTGGACAGAAGGATCTTGCTGTAAAGTATCTTACAGGCTATGCATCTGCAGTTGCTAATGACTGGTTTGCTACATACCGTGATCTTGGTGATACACTCACAGCTAAGTACATGTTCGGCAATGTCAGCATGAAGGTTCCTGCTCGCTCTGATTGGTGGAAGAATATTGTATTTGATTCTATAAAGAACAACCTCAGACCTGAAGAAGTATAATCGACAGCGTTCCCTGGAATATGGGAACGCATAAGGAAAGCATTATGAAGAAAACTAGAATAGCTTTACTGGCTTTATTTGCTGCTGTAGTCCTCGTAATCACAGGATGCGCATCGACAGAAGCTGTGGAAGCTGAAAAGACAGAAGCCTCCTATGATATTGTCGGATATCGCTATGTGTTCACTCTTGATGGCAACACTGTTGAGGTGAATTATGTAGACTGGTATGGAGATGATGAGATCAAGGCAATGGAAGATGCATTCATGGCAATGCTTCCAAAAGCTGTATCTGCATCAAATCCAGCACCTGGCAGGATTGTGATCACTTCTGCAAAGAATATCCCTGCTAAGGACTTTGCAGCATTCGTAGAACAGGCTAAGGAACTTGTATATAATCAGATTTACTAATCTGTTATACATGTCATAGAAGATGATAATATGAGGTGTCGGGATTTCCTGGCACCTCATTGGTTTTGATTATGGGAATAGTACTGCTTCTAACTTTTATCCTGCTTATTCTGGGCTTTATCGAAAAAGCAAGGCATGAGAGAAATCTTAGGA
>CAKQTF010000284.1 GCA_934276695.1 uncultured Spirochaetales bacterium | reverse complement strand
ATGAGCACTTTGTCGGTCAGGCTGTTGATCTTGATGCCGATGTAGCCGCCCTCGCCGCGGGCGGCAGCTTTGATCTCACCGTCTATCCGATTCAGCAGACGGTTCTGTAAGCAATGAGGCGCCACCAGCAGGTTCTTGACCGAATCCACCGTTTCGCCCTGATCCAGTGCGCGGAACACTTCGGTGGCTTCCAGACCGATTTCCTTGGATGCGGTCAGGAAAGAAAGGTCGGTGTACAGGCGGCTGGTCTTTTCGTTGTAGTTGCCGGTGCCGATCTGGGTGATGAAGGAAATACCCTCCTTCGTTTTGCGGGTGATCAGGCAGAGCTTGGAGTGGACTTTCAGCCCTTCAATGCCATACACCACATGACAGCCGGCACGTTCCAGCAGGCGGGACCACTCGATGTTGTTTTCCTCATCAAAGCGGGCTTTCAGCTCCACCAGAACATCCACCTGCTTGCCGTTTTCGGCGGCTTCCACCAGTGCATCCACCACCTTGCTGTGGTTGGCCAGACGATAAAGAGTCATCTTGATGGAGACCACGTCCGGGTCGCAGGCGGCCTCGTGCAGCAGCTGCAGGAAGGGACGGATGCTCTCATACGGATAGTGAATCAACTTGTCCTCTTCCAGGATCTGCGGAATGATGGGCTTGCGCTCGTCCAGTGCAGGGCTGGGCTGCGGGTGGCGGGGCGCAAAGAACAGGTCGGTGTGGCTGCGCAGCTGATCCTCGATCTGGAACAGGAAAGAGTGATCCAGCGGAGAATCGTATTCAAACACCCGCTTGGGGTCCAGTTTCAGGTTTTTGCACAGGGACTGGATAATTTCTTCGTCGATCTCACGGCTCAGTTCCAGACGGACAGGTGCCAGCTTTTTGCGCTTCTTGACCACTTCGGCCATGTGATCCCGGTAGTTCAGGTCTTCGTCATAGATCAGGTCGGCGTCAATATCCGCATTGCGGGTGATGCGGGCCAGCGTTTTGCTGGTGACCTTATAGCCCTTGTAGAGCAGTGGCAGGAAGTGCAGGATCAGTTCTTCCGACAGGATAAAGCAGCCAGTACGGCCCGGCACCGGCACCAGCCGGGGGAAGATCTCATTGCCGCAGGGCACAATGCCGATCTTCTTCTTTTCTGCCTTGGTGCTCAGCACCGCAACCGCATAGATGCCCTTGTTTTTCAGGAACGGAAATGCCTGCTTTTTGCTGATGATGAAACTGGACAGCAGCGGCAGGTAGTCCTGCCGGAACAGCTTTTCCAGTTCGGTACGGCTTTCTTCCTCCATATGGGCAAAGTCCAGCAGACGGATCCCCTGCTCTGCAAGCTGTTCCAGCAGACCATTATAAGCAGCGTCCCGGCGGGCTGTCAGCTTGTGGATAAAAGCCAGCGCTGCATCGATCTGTTCGCCGCTGGTCATATTCGTCTTATTTTCCCGTGCGTTTTTGTCCAGCAGCATCTGGTCTTGCAAGCTGCCGATGCGCACCATGAAAAATTCATCCAGATTGCTCTGGAAAATCGACAAAAAACTCAGCCGTTCACACAACGGCAGACGGGAATCCTCTGCCTCCTCCAGAACGCGTTCGTTGAACCGCAGCCACGAAAGCTCACGGTTTGCATAGCAATGATAGGTTTCCATATTCCTCTTCCTTTTCTCTGACCGGAATGCTTCGGATTGCATGATACAAACGTTTTTATTGTACCGTGCAAATGTAAAATCAGAAATCAGGAATGTGTCTGGAATATGTAAAATCGCTTCTGCACACAGATTTTACCGCAATTTGATTGCAACCGCCTCGAAATCATCTTACAATAGTAGATACTTTCTTTTAATATATGAATCGGGGGCAGAGAACCATGACGTATAAAGACATCAAACACAATGAGGAAGTCAACGAACTGCTGAAAAAAGGCAACCAGAATCTAGGCCTGCTGGGCTACACCGAGCACTCACAAGCCCATTGTGTCCGGGTGGCAGAGACCGCCGCCCACATCCTGAAAAAATTCGGCTATCCGGAGCACGACATCGAGCTTGCCCGGATCGCAGGCTATATGCACGACATCGGAAACGCCATCAACCGCAGCCGTCACGCCGAATACGGCGGGCTACTGGCCAACGAGATTCTGAAGCAATATGACCTGAGCGTCCCGGACCGCATCACCATCGTGTCCGCCATTTCCAACCACGATGAATCCACCGGCGGGGCCGTGGATCCCATCTCGGCAGCACTCATCATCGGCGACAAGACTGATGTGCGCCGCAGCCGTGTGCGGGAAAAGCCCGAAGCATCCTTCGACATCCATGACCGGGTCAACTATGCGGTCACAGACCAGACCCTGAAGATCAACACCGAGAAAAAAGTCATCTCGCTGAATCTGCAAATCGACACCGATATTTGCAGCATGTACGAATATTTTGAGATTTTCCTGCAGCGGATGCTGATG
>CAKQTF010000283.1 GCA_934276695.1 uncultured Spirochaetales bacterium | reverse complement strand
GCTTTGTTGAATAGCAAGTTCCGACCTGAGAGCAATTGCCCTTTCCAAGATCTTCCATTCCTGCTCCGACAACAAGGCCATCCTCACTGAATGCAGACTGAGTGCGTCCATATACAATCTGAAGGAAAAGCTCTCTCATAGCTGTGTTGATAGCATCACAAACCAGGTCAGTGTTAACAGCCTCAAGGACTGTCCTGCCTACGATAGCCTCACTTGCCATAGCAGCAGAGTGTGTCATTCCAGAGCATCCGATAGTCTCAATGAGGGCTTCTTCGATAATTCCATTCTTTACGTTAAGTGTGAGCTTGCAGGCACCCTGCTGAGGTGCACACCAGCCAATTCCATGAGTCAGTCCGGAAATATCCTTGATTTCCTTGGAATAAACCCACTTTCCTTCTTCAGGAATCGGAGCGCAGCCATGCTGAGCACCACATTTAACTGTACACATATTCTCAACTTCTTTTGAATACTTCATGTACATTCTCCTTCTAATTCTGCGGTTTGTTCTTCTCCTATGCGGAGCAAATTTCTTTAAACAATAACAATTTATCCAATGCGTAAAAACAATGCAACTGCTATTGGCCAAAAACGATATGAAATTATCCGATCAGACATAGGAAAAGGAGCCTGTTACAGCTCCTCCTCCAGTCTATAAAAGATAGATCAGCATCCGATGACGCGTTCCTTGCCCTCTTCAAGCAGCTTCTCAAGAATCGATGCAGGATCCCTGAATTTTGCAAGGACAATCATTGCAGCGATAATATACGGCTTATAGCTTGCTTCCTTATAAAGAGGCACGAGATATCTGTCAAATACAGAAGCATCAACCTCGCCTTCCTTGCAGCTTACGCCTGAAATATCAGCAGGCAGGCAGTGCATATACAGAGCCTTACCGTCTTTTGTTGTCTTCATGAGCTCTTCAGTGCATGTCCAGTCCTTGAACTTTGCATTATTCTCAAGACATCTCTTCTCAAGGTCCTTAAGCTCATCAAAGCGGCCTTCCTCAACAAGCTTTGTCCTCTCTTCCATCACGGCATAAGGAGCCCAGCTCTTCGGATAAACGATATCGGCATCCTTGAAGGCTTCTTCCATTGAATTGACTCTTTTATATGAGCCTCCGGATTTCCTTGCATTCTCAGCAGCGATTTCCTCAACTTCGCTCATCACATTATAGCCCTCAGGATGAGCAAGCACGACATCCATCCCGAACCTTGTGAAGAGCCCTATGATTCCCTGAGGCACAGAAAGAGGCTTGCCATATGAAGGTGAGTATGCCCATGTCATTGCGATCTTCTTTCCCTTGAGGTTCTCCACTCCTCCGAAGTAGTTGATCACTGAGAGCATATCAGCCATAGACTGTGTCGGGTGATCAATATCACACTGAAGATTCACAAGAGTCGGCCTCTGCTCCAGAACACCATCTCTATAGCCTTCCTGCACAGCCTCCGATACAGTCTTCATATATGTATGGCCTTTGCCTATGTACATATCATCCCTTATTCCGATGACATCAGCCATGAATGAAACCATATTAGCTGTTTCCCTTACTGTCTCACCGTGAGCTATCTGAGATACCTTCTCATCAAGATCCTGGACCTCAAGCCCAAGCAGATTGCAGGCTGATGCAAAAGAGAACCTGGTTCTTGTTGAATTGTCACGGAAGACTGAAATGCCAAGACCGCTATCAAAGACCTTAGTTGAGATATTGTTCTCTCTCATTCCTCGGAGAATCTCTGCTACTTCAAAGACAGCAGCAATCTCATCATCGCTCTCCTTCCAGGTATGG
This sequence comes from uncultured Spirochaetales bacterium, assembly GCA_934276695.1. Taxonomy (GTDB): domain Bacteria; phylum Spirochaetota; class Spirochaetia; order Sphaerochaetales; family Sphaerochaetaceae; genus Ornithospirochaeta. Next base: position 648 of record CAKQTF010000283.1, on the reverse strand, counting down.
AAGAAATCATTCAAATACATTTTAGAAATATCAAGCTTTCTCAGATCATCGATTCTTCTTCTGATCTCTGATTTTGTTTTGGCCATGGAACCCTCCGGAATTATTATAGCACATTTAATCTATCACATGGCATTAAGCTCTGCAATAAAAACGTTGCATTATGTTGCATCTAGCAAAAAACCACATCAGCATCCCTCTTGCTGCATACATGGCCTATCACTGCACAGCACTCCTCACCAAAGCTTCTAGCAAACTCTGCTGCATCAGATTCCGGCATAAACAATAGAAGACCGCCTGATGTCTCCGGCGTGCATACAAGATCTCTGAGATTCTGCTTCACACTACCGCTGAATGCAATATGCGATGAGACATAATCCAGATTGCTGTACATGCCTTCAGGAAGGAAGCCGAATTCCGCAAGCTCCAGAGCATCCGGGAGCACAGGCAGGCTGGCTGCATCATATTCAATAGTCACACCAGAGGCTGAAGCTACTTCAAAGGAATGCCCAGCAAGAGCAAAGCCTGTAACATCAGTTGCTGCATGCACCCTGAACTGCCTCCCAAGATTCCGGGCTTTTCTGTTGAGCCTTCTCATAGACTCTATTGCAGCCTTTACTGCATAGTCTTCAGCAGAGTCTCCTTTTACTG
>CAKQTF010000282.1 GCA_934276695.1 uncultured Spirochaetales bacterium | reverse complement strand
AATAAAGGAGGCCGTAGCCTCCTTTAATTCTTTCTCAGATCAGAAATTCCTTCCACAGCAGTTCTTGTATTTCTTGCCGCTTCCGCATGGACATGGATCATTTCTTCCGATCTTCGGTGAATCACGCCTTATTGTCGTATTATGTGCAACAGACTCCGATGAGACTGCTGTATGCTGCTGCCTTACAGGAGGTGCAGAAATCTCATGATGCTGTGCATTAAGGCGCACATCACGTCTTTCCTTGTGCTCAGGAACAAGAGATATCCTGACTGCAGATGCATTCCTGCAGACATTCTCAGTGATGCTTTCAAGCATCTCATCAAAAGCATCAGATGCTGTGTTCTTGTACTCAACAAGAGGATCCTTCTGCGCATAGCTCATCAGAGATGCAGCATCACGGAGCTCATCAAGAGCATCAAGATGATCTACCCAGCGTTTATCGATATTCCGGAGATAGACATATCTGAGATAGTCATTGAACACCTTAGGCGATACAGTATTCTCTTTTTCCCTTATTCTATCCTCGAAATTATTCTTGAGCTTCTCTCTGTCGTTTTCAAGCTCTGGATCAGGCTTCTCTGCAAAAAGACGCATATATCCTTCTTCCAGCTTATTCATATCGCCATCTGATTCCTCATAGAGATTATCAATCAGTGTTTCAGCATTATCTATGACTCTGTCTGCAAGCGTTTCAGATGATAGGATCTCATCCCTCTGTGAATAGATATAGTTTCTCTCTTCATTCAGGACATTGTCATATTCTAGCAGCCTCTTTCTGATATTGAAGTTCCTTTCCTCGACTTTCTTCTGGGCATTCTCTATGGCATTATCAAGCATTCTGTGGTGAATAGGCTCCCCATCCTTCATCCCAAGGCGGCCGATCATCTCCTTAAGGCCGTCCTTTGCAAAAAGCCTCATCAGCGGATCATCAAGCGAGATATAAAAGCGTGACACTCCCGGATCCCCCTGGCGTCCTGCTCGGCCTCTGAGCTGGTTATCGATACGCCGTGATTCATGCCTCTCCGATCCGATTATGTACAGTCCTCCCAGGTTCTTGACTTCCTCATAGGATGCACGCCATTCCGGCATTATCTCTTCCCTGGCCTTCTTAAGTTCCTCTGGTGTCGCATCTGTGCCTGCTTTCTTCATAGCAAGATGATCAGGAGAACCTCCGAGCTTTATATCTGTTCCTCTTCCAGCCATGTTTGTTGCGATTGTCACAGCACCTTTCCGCCCTGCCTCACCAATGATATAGGCCTCTCTCTCATGATTCTTCGCATTCAGGACTTCGTGCTTAATGCCTTCGCGCCGGATCAACGCAGAAAGCTTCTCTGACTTCTCTATTGATGTGGTTCCGATCAGGATAGGCTGTCCCGTTTCATGTATTCTCTTCACATCATTCACGATCGCTCTGTATTTGCAGTCCTCATCATAGAATGTCAGATCCTCAAGATCTTTTCTCTGAACAGGAACATTCGTAGGAATCACAACCACATCAGTATTGTAGATCTGCTTGAATTCAACAGCTTCTGTATCTGCTGTTCCTGTCATGCCCGAGATCTTGTCATACATCCTGAAGAAATTCTGGAATGTGACAGTTGCGAAAGTCTTGCTCTGACCCTGCACCTTGGCGTTTTCCTTTGCTTCGATTGCCTGATGCAGGCCTTCTGAATAACGTCTGCCTGCAAGGACTCGGCCTGTGAACTCATCTACAATCTGGACTTCGCCGTCTTTGACAAGGTAATCTACGTCGCGCTTATACATCTTATCTGCGCGGAGGGCCTGTGTGACATAGTGAACGAGCTCAAAGTTCTCACCTTCATACAGTGAGTAGACAGTATTGCCATCCTCATCTTTAGACGGCAGAAGGGCCCCATTCTTCTTAAGAATCTCCTCAACTTTCAGCAGCCCCTGTTTTGTGAGTGTGACATTCTTGCTCTTCTCATCGAGCTTATAGTCGCCTTTCTCATCAAATGATGCATATAATGCATGATCGAGCTTATCCATTTCAGTAAGCTCATAATAGTTTCCAGTCTCAGGATTCTTCTCACATTCCTTAAGGAAAGGCACAACGGCTTTTGCTGCTCTGACCTTTGCTGTATCATCCTCTCCCTGGCCTGAAATGATCAGAGGAGTACGTGCCTCGTCGATGAGTATTGAATCAATCTCATCGATAATGCAGAAATGATGGCCACGCTGTGTCTTATCTGAAAGGGAGAGCTTCATGTTATCCCTTAGATAATCGAATCCGAACTCATTATTCGTTCCATATGTTATATCTGATGCATACGCAGCTTTCTTTCCATTCTCATCCTGACCGTTATAGATCAGCCCGACTGTGAGTCCAAGGAATCTGAAAATCGGCCCCATCCATTCACTGTCTCTGCGGGCAAGATAGTCATTCACGGTTATGATATGGACTCCTTTACCATCAAGAGCATTCAGGTATGCAGCAGGTAC
>CAKQTF010000281.1 GCA_934276695.1 uncultured Spirochaetales bacterium | reverse complement strand
GATTACGGGCGAATATGACGATTCCCGATGTAAGTGTATCAAGGCGGTGCATTGCACTGCCTTCCCATGGATTAGCACCTGTGACAGAAAGGACTTCAGGGAAAGAAACAGCAGCCTCTCCTAGGAGAGTGCTGCATGACTGGCCTTTCAATGGTACTGTAGGAAGCCCTGAGGGCTTATAGAATGCAAGATAATCCCTGCTTTCATAAAGAAGCTTACTTGTCACGGGAATTAGCGAATATCCTGATGAAGTAAATGAATATGTTTATGAAATCAAGATAGATATCAAGAGCACCCATTATTGATATCTTCGACAGCTCCTCACTGGACATCACGCTGCCGTAGCTATCATTCATCGCCTTCAGCTTATTCGTATCCCACGCTGTAACAGCGGAGAAGATGATTATGCCTGCAATTGAAATGAGATAATCCAAAGCAGTGGATCTCATGAACAGATTGATCAGTGATGCAAGCAGAACTGACAGAAGAGCAATCATCAGCCAGCTGCTCCATCTCTGGACAGCCTTCTTTGTGAAGCTGCCATACAGCGCAGCAACAATGAATACAACAGAAGTGGACAGGAATGCCCTTTCGATTATCCCTGTTCCGATAAACACAGATACAATAGTCGAGAATGTGATGCCAGTCAGCACTGAATAGCCAAGAAAGCATCCAATTGCAGCTCCGACTGACAGACGCTCAATACGTGATGACAGAATGAATACAATACCTATCTGCAGGACAGCAAGCAGGATTACAGAGAAAGCGTTCGAAGCAACATACCTCAGAAGCATTTCAGAACTGGCTACAAAGAATGCAACAGCCGCCGTAAGAAGCAGTCCAGCAATCATCCACAGATAAACTTTTCTGAGAAACACATTCTCACGCATACGCACATTGCCTAGCACATTATCATTATTAAGCATTATCAATACCTCTCCCAACTGGTAATATATCATATAAGATACTGCAGTTTCCCGTTATAATGACAGAACTTCAGTAAAAAAACATATACAGAGATGAAAAGGAGACAGATTATGCTCAGCATAGGCACAGCAGCACCGGATTTCACACTGAAGAATGAAAAAGACGAGGAGGTATCACTCTCCAGCTTCAGAGGACAGAAGGTGATTGTTTATTTCTACCCGAAAGACAGCACACCTGGATGCACAAAGGAAGCATGCTCATTCAGGGACAGCATGGCAGAGTTCAGGGGGAAAGGCATCATTGTGATCGGAATCAGCAAAGACAGCACATCATCACATAGAAGATTCATTGAGAAGCAGGACCTTAATTTCATGCTGCTTTCTGATCCTGACTGCCATGTGATATCACAATACTCCGCATGGGGAGAGAAGACCCTTTACGGAAAGAAGCATATGGGCGTCATCAGGACAACATATCTAATTGATGAGAATGGGATAATAGTAAAGGCATATGACCGGATAAAAGTCGGTACACATGCCTCTGATATACTTGCAGATCTATCGTGAGAAGGCTCAGTTCTTAAAGCTATGGACAGGAGCTGGGATACGGCCACCTCTCGATACGAAGTCCTCTGAAGAGTAGTCGCTGACCTTCATGACAGGAGCATATCCGAGGAGGCCTCCGAATTCCGCACAATCCCCGACATCCTTCCCGATCACAGGTATGATCCTCACCGCAGTTGTCTTCTGATTGATCATGCCTATTGCCATCTCATCTGCTATTATCCCGGATATTGTCGAACTGCTTGTCTTGCCCGGGACAGCAATCATATCCAATCCTACGGAGCAGACGGATGTCATTGCCTCAAGCTTCTCTATTGACAGTGCGCCATTATTGACAGCATCAATCATGCCATGATCCTCTGATACAGGAATGAATGCGCCAGACAGTCCTCCGACATAGCTTGATGCCATTATGCCGCCTTTCTTGACCTGGTCATTGAGAAGAGCAAGCGCAGCAGTTGTCCCAGGAGCACCTGCCTTCTCTACTCCGATTGATTCGAGGATCTCTGCAATCGAATCACCGACAGCAGGTGTAGGAGCAAGAGAAAGGTCCACAATCCCATATGGTATACCAAGCCTCTTTGAGGCTTCGCCTGCAACAAGCTGGCCAAGTCTTGTGACCTTGAATGCAGTCTTCTTAATTGTATCGGCAAGGACTCCGAAGCTCTGGCCTCTTACAGTATCAACGGCCTTCTTTATTACACCAGGCCCTGATACACCGACATTTATCACAGCATCACATTCCGTAACACCGTGGAATGCGCCCGCCATAAACGGATTATCATCAGGAGCATTGCAGAAAACAACAAGCTTTGCACATCCGATTGAATCCTCTGATGCTGTAAGTTCCGCTGTCTTTCTGATTATCTTGCCCATCAGATACACAGCATCCATGTTTATCCCTGTCTTAGTCGATCCAAGATTCACAGATGAGCACACTCTCTGAGTTGATGACAATGCCTCAGGAATC
>CAKQTF010000280.1 GCA_934276695.1 uncultured Spirochaetales bacterium | reverse complement strand
TCCATATACAGAAGATAGCCCTGGATAGGCCTGACAGAAAGAAGGATGCAGACAATTACACAGAATCTACAGATTACATCCGAAGCCTGACTGAATGCTGCAAAGAAAAAGGACAGAGACTAAGCTCCTGTCCTTTGAATCCATTAACCAATTATGGATATGCATCAGTTATTGACGCACGCTGCTATGCGATCTGCAATCTCAGTAAGAGACAGAAGATCTTCATCCTTGAGCGAGCTTTTGAATGAGGCTACAGGCGCAGCAATCCTGATATCCTTCATTGCTCCGAGGATCTCAGTCATCTTACGGCCTGCAGATAAAGCCCATGATCCTGATTCAACAATAGCTACATCCCTGTTCTGCCATGCATGCTCCTTAAGATCAGTAAGAAGCTGCTGGATCTTCGGGAAGATCTCAGCATTGTATGTAGGAGACATGAAAACAGCCGTTGAGTACTTAAAGCACTCGGATAGCAGATAGGATGGATCAGTCACAGATGCATCATGCATCCTTATATCTCTGACTCCCCTCTCTGCAAGCATGGATGAGAGCACAGCAGCAGCATTCTCTGTGTCCCCATAGATTGATGAATAGATAACAGCTGTTCCCTTCTTCTCTGCCTCATAGGAAGCCCAGATCCGATGCTTATTGATGAAATACTCCAGATCCTTTCTCCAGATAGGGCCATGCAGAGGACAGATCATCCTGATATCAAGAGCTGAAGCCTTCTTCAGCAGGTTCATTGTCATATTCCCGTATTTGCCGACAATATTCACATAGTAGCGTCTGGCATCATCCAGCCAGTCCCTGTCCAAATCAAGCTCATCTGCGAATATATTCCCAGAGAGAGCGCCGAATGTTCCGAATGCATCTGCGGAATACAGTATCTTCTCATCTGAATCATATGTGACCATGACCTCCGGCCAATGGACCATCGGTGCCATCACGAATGAGAATGAATGCGAGCCGGAAGAGAGCACATCACCTTCCTTCACTGCATATGCATGCTTATCAACATCGAAAGTGAAGAACTGCTTCATCATCTGCAGCGTCTTTGCATTGCCGACAAGCCTCACATCAGGGAATCTCTCCACGATATCCTCAATGAGATATGCATGATCAGGCTCCATATGATTGACAATGAGATAATCAAGCTTCCTTCCATCAAGCAAATACAGGATATTTTCCATGAACTGTCTTGAGACAGAATGGTCAGCTGTATCAAGAAGAACAGTCTTCTCATCCTTCACAAGATATGAGTTGTAGCTCACACCTCTTGGAATAGGATATATATTCTCAAACAGTGACAGCCTTCTGTCACTTGAACCTACATAGTATGTATCACGCGCAATCTGCTTTACATTATGCATATATGACTCCTCGCTATATATAGCATCCAAGAGTATAAACCACTAGTTACTCTGACTCAAGCTCTCCTATTATCTCCCTGAATTCCAGCAGGATCCTCTTATCTGAATCGATGAACTTCTGCTGCTTGCAATGCTCTGCAGAATAAAGGCTGATCACGCTTCTGCCATTCATCTCCGACAGGACATAGACATTATCCTTATTGAGATTCGATGCGGCATACTCAGATGAGATCGTTGCGATTATCTGTCCATCAGCATCCTTATCAAGAGCGCTGAATATCCCAAGAAGCACTCTGTCGGATATTCCTGAATCAGTAGCATCTATCACGACAGTCTCTCCCATCAGGGCTGCAATCAGGAACGGGAAGAGCTTTATCAGGCTCTGTATGCCCTTTGACTCACTTGTCACAGGTATGCTGATTCCATTCTTATCGAACCAGAGCTCATAGCACTCACGGCTGCCAGCTATGTATGTCCTGTAATAGACTCTATCATAAGACGGAAGGATGTAAGGAAGATACAGATTAAGCATCCGCTCTATCTCCTTCCTCTCCTTCTCCGGAAGCATATCAGAATACCCGAATGAGATATCAGCGCGCCTGAATAAAGGAGTAGATACAACCCCATCCTCCGATACAGCAGAGACAGAGGCCAGGAAATCAACAGCAGATGCAAGCTCTTCTGATACCTTGCCCCTGAAGTATCTTGCACTTGTTGAGAACAGCTCGGAATACAGAATAGCCATGAATGTATTCTGGCCATAGTACCGCTCGACCTTATCCATCAGATCCCTTCTGTAATTATTGTCAATGAATGCCACTGGGGAAAGGAAAGACTCATCAGGAGAGAATGAGAAGAGCTTCAGCATTCTTGAGCCATACTCACATGCAAGGCTCTCCCTGACAACACCGGCTTCATCAAATGCCACAGAATATATTCCATGCTTCCCATTGAAAGTGAAGCTGACTTCAAATGATGGTCCTGATGTGGATGATATTGAACGTCCTCTCCTCAGGAGCTCTGAAAGCGCTTCCTTAGAGCTTCTGAGTCGGAACATAAGCTCATCAGATTCAAGCTCTGGATAGAACCCCTGGAC
>CAKQTF010000279.1 GCA_934276695.1 uncultured Spirochaetales bacterium | reverse complement strand
GCAGTGTACTGCGGAGCTGTCTGCGGTGCTTCAATACCTGCAATCCTTCTTGGGATCCCTGGTAATCCGAATGCCATAGCAACTGTTGAGGATGGCCTTCTCATGACAAAGAAAGGCAAGGCAGGCCAGGCTCTTGGCGGTGCTGTTGTCGCATCGTTCATCGGCGGAATGGGCTCACTTGTCTTCCTTATCTTCTTCTCGCCTCTGATTGCAAAGCTCACACTTGCATTCGGTCCTGCAGAGAAGACAACGCTGGCCCTTGTCGGCCTCGTGATCATCGCTTCAGTAAGCGGAAAGAACATACTGAAGGGACTTCTGATGGGTGCATTCGGAATGGCACTGGCATTCCTTGGGACAGATCCGTTCAGCGGCCAGCTGAGGATCCCGTTCTCATCTTTCTTTGCCCACACGCCTCTTGCAAAGGGCCTGGATCTCACAGCCACTCTTATCGGGCTTTATGGAGTCAGCCAGGTGTTCTTCGAGATCTCAAACCTTACAAAGCCGCAGGCAAAGCCGGTTGATGCGAAGATTGAGAAGATATTCCCTCCTCTGAAGAAGATCAGGGATATGTGGAAGATCATCCTCTCAAGCCTCGGAATCGGAACACTTGTCGGTGCGATCCCGGGAACCGGTGCATCAATTGCTGTCTTCATGTCAAGAAATGCAGCAGAGGGAATCTGCGCATCCAGCAAGGGAAAGCTTGAGCAGCCAGGCACGGGATGCCTGGAAGGCGTAATGGCTCCGGAGGTTGCTAACAATGCTGTAACAGGCGGTGCTCTTATTCCTGCACTGGCACTTGGAATCCCAGGTGATGCTGCGACTGCTGTTCTCATTGGAGCTCTTATGATAAAGGGCGTCACCCCTGGCTTCCAGCTCTTCCAGCAGAATATGCCTCTTGTGTACGCAATCTTCATCACTATGTTCATCGCTAATATATTCATGGCTGTCTTCCAGCTTGCAGGTGTGAGAGTCTATCCAAAAGTCCTGAAGATATCACAGAAGATACTTCTCCCGATTGTGCTGGTCCTCTCATACGTCGGCTCATTTGCTGTTGCAGGACAGTCAGTCTCAACTGGAATATACTACATGGGCATCTCGCTTGTGATGGGTATCGTCGGCTATTTCCTTAAAAAGGATGGCTATCCGATTGCGCCGATTGTGCTCGGACTCATTCTCGGAAGTATGTTTGAGGAGAACTTCAGAAGGGCAGTGAAGCTTGCAGGAGGCAATTACCTCACATTCTTCACTAAGCCGATCTGCTGGATATTCATAATCATTGCAGTTCTTTCTGTTGCTCTTCCGATCATAAGCAGAAAGCGCAGGGAAAGACAGGCATGAGCTTCTCAGCAGTATTTCTAGGCAGATGCGGAAGCATCCAGGATTCATCTGCATCGAATACATCCATCCTCCTATGCAGTGAGGACGGATGTGTTCTTGTGGATGTGTCCGGAAATCTTTCAGCCGCAGTCCACTGCAGCAGTCTTAAGGGTGTCATTCTCACACATGAGCATATAGACCATGTATATGCGCTCCCATCTCTTCTGCATCAGCTATGGCTCTCGGGAAGGACTGAGCCTCTCATCATTGCAGCATCTGAACGTGTCCTTGATATAGCAGATAGCATGCTTGGGCTGTTTCATCTCCGTGAGAAGAAGGGGATATTCCCGATTGAGCTCAGGACGCTTGGTCCATGCTCTCTTGCTGGCATTGCAATAAAGCCATTCAAGACAGACCATACTCCTGAAAGCTATGGACTCGTAGCAGAGCATGAGGGAAGGGTCCTTGTCTATACATCAGATACAAGGCCGATACACGAGGCTTCATCATTGCCAGCGGCCAATGTACTGATCACTGAGAGCTCCGGGGTGCATGAAGACGAGGAGAACCTCATCAGAAAGGGGCATCAGAGCGCTTCTGATGCAGCATCTCTTGCTTCTTCCATAAAGGCTGAACGGCTCTATATCGTCCATCTTCCTGATGATGGGGTAAAGAAGCAGCAGATACTCTCTGAGGCACGCGCAGCATTCAGCAATGCTGAGATCCCGGATCTGCTTACTGAATACAGCATTTGATGTTGCTCACGTTATCTTAAGGCTCCCAGACCTGATGGCTGGGAGCTGTTCTTTTATCATATACGCTATGAGGGCCTCAGATCATGAGCATCCTGTCGTTGTCGAGGGCCTTGCCTGATACAGAGCGGAAATGCTCAAGCAGGTCACTGACTGTGAGACCTTCTCTTTCCTTCCCGCTGACATCATAGATGACTGTTCCCTTATGCATCATTATTGTCCTGTTGCCTTCCCTCAGCGCAGATTCCATGTTGTGGGTTATCATGAGGCATGTGAGCTTATTGTCCTTCACTATCCTGTCTGTGAGCAGCAGGACCTTCTCTGCTGTCTGAGGATCAAGTGCTGCTGTATGCTCGTCAAGAAGGAGAAGCTTAGGCGGATTGAATGTTGCCATCAGC
>CAKQTF010000278.1 GCA_934276695.1 uncultured Spirochaetales bacterium | reverse complement strand
GAATGGCCACATCAGCAGAGGAAGCTGGTGATCTAAGCAGATCAGTTTGATAAGGAGAATAAATATGGAATATGCAGAACTTAATAATGGAGTGAGAATGCCAATGGCTGGAATCGGGACTTTCCTTCTGACTCCGGATGAGGCAGAGTCATCAGTTGCAAGTGCGCTCAATGATGGATACCGCCTTATTGATACAGCCAATGCATATGTGAATGAGAAGGCTGTAGGCAGGGCAATCATGAAGTCAGGGATAAAGCGTGATGATATCTTCCTTGAGACGAAGCTATGGCCAAGCTTCTATGAAGATGATGATGCTGTCTCAAAGACACTGGACCGTCTTGGCACTGATTATGTTGATCTGCTGCTGATCCATCAGCCGGCTGGCAATTATATTGCTGGATACAGGCAGATGGAGAAGGCTTATAAAGAAGGCAGGGTACGGGCTATAGGGCTTTCAAACTTCAGTAGGGAGCAGATTCAGGAAATACTGTCTCTATGTGAGATCAGACCATCAGTCCTGCAGACAGAGCTTCATCCATATGCACAGGAGCCTGAGCTTAAGGGATTCCTTGCAGAAAACGGAATTGCAGCACAGGCATGGTACCCGCTGGGCCATGGTGATAAGTTCCTCCTTGAGGAGCCGCTATTCGCAATGCTAGGCAGTAAATATGGGAAATCTGCTGCTCAGATCATCCTGCGCTGGCATATACAGTCTGGTAATATTGTAATCCCAGGTTCAAAGAATCCTGATCATATAAAGGCAAATTTCGAGCTGTTTGACTTTTCTCTCTCTGACTCAGAACTCAGTGAGATCGCTTCCATGAACAGGAATGAGCGGTATTACCATAGCACTCCGGATATACTGAGAAAATATGCAGAGATGGTGCCACCTGTGGATGAGCAGAAATAATGCATTATGAGATAACAACAGTCTGCAGCTGATCTGGAATGAAACTGCCACCGGCGATAAGCCAGTGGCAGTTATTTTTGCTTGATTCAGATTTATGCACCGAAGTAACGGTCAAGCAGTCCCTTGAATGCCTTTCCGTGTCTTGCCTCGTCTCTTGCCATTTCATGGACTGTGTCATGGATTGCATCAAGATTAAGTGCCTTAGCGCGTTTAGCAAGGTCTGTCTTGCCTGCTGTTGCTCCGTTCTCTGCAGCAACACGTACTTCCAGGTTGTGCTTTGTTGAATCAGATACTACTTCACCGAGAAGCTCTGCGAACTTGGCTGCATGCTCAGCTTCCTCGAAAGCTGCCTTCTCGTAGTACATTCCGATCTCAGGATATCCTTCGCGGAATGCAGCGCGTGACATTGCAAGGTACATGCCTACCTCTGAGCATTCGCCTTCGAAGTTTGCTCTGAGATCAGCTTTGATATCCTCTGGGACATCCTTTGCTACTCCGATCACGTGCTCTGCAGCCCATGAAAGGCCTTCTTCCTCAACCGGGACGAACTTGTCCTTTGGAGCCTTGCATGTTGGGCATCTCCAGTCTGCTGGAAGATCAGCAAACTTAACGCCTTCCTTATCCTCATCATAAATGTGTCCGCATACTGTGCATCTGTATTTCATAGTAAATCTCCTTCATGCCATGATCTGGCATCTGAATATCTGTGGTTTTCTTACATAGATAAGATTACTCAAAAAAGATTATTTGTCAACCTTATTGATAATGATTATTAATAATATTCTGGACACTATGAAACTCTGATGATTGGATTGTTCAGTTCTTTGCTGTAATATTGCCTAGAGGAGATGCTTATGCAGAGACTTGATAGGGTGCTGGCCTCTATGGGAGAGGCGACGAGGAAGGAGACAAGGATCCTGGTCAGGGATGGGCGTGTGACTGTGAATGGACAGGCTGCATCAGGGTGGGATCAGAAAGTTGACGAGAAGCATGACTCCATTGAGATTGATGGGTGTGCTATAGAGATGCCTCGTACGGTCACACTGATGATGAATAAGCCCAGGGGATATGTCACAAGCACCGACGATCCGAGGGATCCGACAGTCATGTCTCTGCTTCCTGGAAATATTATAAGGCAGGGAGTGTACCCTGTCGGAAGGCTTGACAAGGACACGGAAGGGCTTCTGATCTTCACTAATGATGGTGCTCTGGCGCATCGCCTGATTGCTCCTAAGCATGGGATAGAGAAGGAATACTACATAGAGCATGAGGGAAATGTGACTGATGGAATCATCAGTGAGTTTCTGTCAGGGATAACACTGCAGGACGGAACGGAGTGCAGGCCTGCAGTGCTTACTAGGATAGATGACGGCAGGAGCCTCATTGTGATACATGAAGGCAAATACCATCAGGTCAGACGTATGATGGCGTCAAAGGGCCTTCCTGTGAGATATCTGAAACGCATCCGCGAAGGCTCTCTCAGGCTTGGAGACCTTGAGCCTGGGAAGATTCATGAACTGAGCTCTGATGAGCTCTCACTCCTTGTTCATAATGGCTGAGCC
>CAKQTF010000277.1 GCA_934276695.1 uncultured Spirochaetales bacterium | reverse complement strand
TTCGGGCACTGCTCTGCATATGTCTTGATCTCTGCCATCAGGTCATGGTGGATTGTGCTTTCGATCTCCGATGCGCGCTCTATGTCTATGTCGTCCTTATGCGCTTCAAGCTCTGCAACCTGCTCGCTATTCACAAGGCCTGCTTTCATCTCAGCCCTTGCAAGCGCTATCCATACGCGCCTGAGCAGCTTTCTCTTATGCACTTCAGAGAATATGTGCCTCATCTCCTCTGAACCGTAGCGCCATGTATATGGGCTTATATATGTATCGTGAGTGAATCCTGCCATTGCTGTCCCTCCTTATCAGTTGACATATCTAAGTCTTTCCCAGATCTCGTTGTACTTTGCAAGGTTCTCGGCAAGGTCATTCTTTGTCTCGCAGGCTGACAGATCCTCTGTTGTATAGAAAGGTACTGTGGTCCTGTATTCATCTGCCTTGCTGTTGACGGATGCTGGGAAATGGAACCTGTCAAGGAACTTCGCATAATTATCAGGTCTGTGGATATAGTTTATGAAATCAAGTGCCAGATCATAGTGCGGGGCATTCTTCGGAATGCACATGCTGTCTATGTACATCGTGCCGCCTTCCTCTGGGATGAAGAAATCAACATCACTCCAGCGGGATTCCGGAAGCTCTTCAAAGAATGCTTCCGCATAGCCCTGGGCTGCGGTGTATTCTCCTGTTGCAAATGACTTTGCAAAGCCTTCCGCATCGAACTTCGTCAGGTTTGGCTTCCACTTGTCCCTTACAAGCTCAAAGGCTTCCATAAGCTCTTTGTCATCAGAAGTGTTGCATGAATAGCCGAGATGGATCAGTGCGTCCCCCAGGACTTCCCTCATGTCGTCCATCATGCACATCTTCCCCCTGAGGTCCTCTCTTGAGAATATTGACCAGCTCCTCTCATAGTCCGTCAGCTTTGTCCTGTTGACGGCTATTCCTGCAGCTCCCATGAAATACGGTACAGAGTACTCCATGTCATGGTCATATGATGCCTTCTCCCTCACAAGATCTGTGATGTACATCGCGTTAGGCACTCTATCCAGGTCTATTCTCTCAAGCATTCCCAGCTTGATCATTATTGATGTATAGTCCCCGGAAGGGAAGATCACATCGTAGCCGCCTCCGCCTGATGCCATGACTTTTGCGAACATCTCCTCATTTGAGGCAAAGTAGTCCATGATGACCTTGCATCCGTATTCCTCCTCGAATGCATCAATCACTTCATCCGGAGTATAGTACGACCAGTTATATACATAGAGAATCCGTTTCTTTTCCTTGCTGCATGATGAGAGAATGAGGATAGAGACAATTGCAAGAGCAGCTGCCATGAGTATTCTTTTCTTCAAGAATAAGCCTCCATCAGAGCCGTATGCCGGTATCCGGCGGCTGTGTTGTGATAACAATGCAATAATGTACTACAGGTTTTCTTTGGTCAAGGTGGATGATATTTGAATATCCCTATGCATCAAAATGAATGAGGCTCCCATTCCTGAGAGCCCCATTGCTGATTATTTCTCACTGAGAGGAGAATCCCTTAGGATCAGCTGGTCTCTCTCAGGTCCGACACTGATGATCGTGATAGGAGTCTTGAGGAACTTCTCAATCTCCTCGATCAGTGTCCTGGCTTCTTTCGGAAGCTCATCATATGTCCTGCACTTTGTCGTATCAGTCATCCATCCATTGAATTCTGCATAGATAGGCTTAGCTCTTTCCTGCAGCCTTGTCTCAGGAAGGTTTGTGTAGTACTCGCCATCAATCATGTAGCCAGTGCATACCCTGATCTTCTCGAATGAGTCAAGAACGTCCAGCTTTGTGAGAGCAAGATCAGTAATGCCATTCATATAGCATGCATAGTCAGCTGCCACAGCATCAAACCATCCACATCTTCTTGGCCTTCCGGTTGTTGCTCCGAATTCATGCCCGATATCCCTGAGCTTATCTCCGTCCTTGTCGAACAGCTCTGTCATGTATGGGCCGCCGCCGACGGATGTTGAGTATGCCTTTGCGACTCCGTCTACCTTATTGATGGCTCTTGGCGGGATTCCTGCACCATTGCATCCGCCTGCTACAGTCGGATTCGAGGATGTTGTATATGGGTAGATTCCCCAGTCGTTGTCCCTCATTATGCCAAGCTGGCCTTCAAGGAGTATCTTCTTGCCGCTTTCAACTGCTTCCCTGACAACAGGAACGCTGTCGATGATCTTATCACCGAATTCTGCCTTCCACTTTCTGCACTTCTCCAGGATCTCATCCAGAGTGAATGTCTTCAGTCCGTAGAATTCAAGATCCCTGTTCTTCTTCGGAAGTGCCATCTCGAGCCTTTTCTTCAGCCTATCCTCGTCAAGGAGGTCAGCGGCTCTGATCCCGCTTCTTGCTGCCTTATCCTGATAGCATGGCCCGATGCCTCTTTTTGTGGTGCCGATCTTCTGGCTGGCATCTCTCTTGCCTTCCTCTGCACCGTCAAGCGCGATGTGGTATG
>CAKQTF010000276.1 GCA_934276695.1 uncultured Spirochaetales bacterium | reverse complement strand
CTGCCCTGCTCTCTGCCCATATTCCAAGCTTAGTTGTCATGGCATCAGTATAATTGATAATCATGATTCATCAAATACACAGGAGCATAATCAATATAAAGATAAACTTTGCCATTAATGGAAAAACTCATTTACATGATATCCATTTTCTCTTATAAAGAGTCTGTCGTATCAGGAAAGGAGCAGAGAATGGAGACTCTTTCAGATAAGCCCAAGAAAGGTGTTGCTGTCACGGTTTCTAATGTTTCAAGAGCCTATGAGGATGGATTCAGAGCTCTCGACAACGTTAGCATGAAGATTGAGAAAGGAGAGTTCTTCTCGCTTCTAGGCCCATCCGGATGCGGCAAGACAACGCTTCTGAGGATAATCGCAGGCTTTGACAGTCCTGACTCAGGAGAAGTGCTCTTCGATGATAAGAACATCCTCTCACTGCCTCCGGAGAAGAGGGACAGCAATACTGTGTTCCAGACATATGCCCTGTTCCCTCACCTCACAGTATTTGACAACATAGCATTCCCGCTCAGGCTGAAGCATATCGATAAGGCTGAGATCAAGGAAAAAGTTGAGAAATACCTCCATCTCATACAGCTTGAAGAGCATAGTGACAAGAAGCCTTCACAGCTTTCAGGCGGCCAGAAGCAGAGAGTCGCAATAGCAAGGGCCCTGATTGACGAGCCATCAGTGCTGCTCCTTGATGAGCCGCTCTCTGCACTAGATGCAAAGCTCAGGCAGAATCTACTCATTGAGCTTGACGGAATACATGATAAAGTCGGGATAACATTCATATATGTCACGCATGACCAGTCTGAAGCACTATCGGTATCAGACAGGATTGCTGTAATGAATCATGGCAGGGCACTCCAGATCGGGACTCCTTATGAGATCTATGAGGCTCCGGCTACAGAGTTTGTTGCAAGATTCATCGGCGAGACGAATATATTCGACTGCAGGGTGCTCTCATCCGAGAAAGCAGGAGATGAGTATATGATCCTGGCTGATGTCCCTGAGCTTGGAGCTAAGGTCTGGGTCACAGATTATGATGACATGCCTGCCGGAGCTGACCTCCAGTTCACGATCAGGCCTGAGAAGATCCAGATCGTGCTTTCAGATGAGGCAGTATCGACAAAGGATGAGCACAGGAATGTCTTCCATGGGATCGTCGAGGAGCCAGTGTACTCTGGATTCCAGTCAAAGTTCTATGTAAAGCTCCATAACGGCACAATCGTAAAGGTCTTCAAGCAGCATACGACATACCTTGATGACGGCCCGGAGATTGAATGGAAGGATAATGTCTCAATTGCATGGCGCGCAGTTGATGGCTATCTTGTAAAGGAGAAGGACTGAGATGGGCGCACGGCAGGATAAGAAGAGAAGCCAGATTCTCGGCACAGCCTATTCACTGCCGATGGGCCTCTGGTTCACAGTATTCTTCGTTGTTCCCCTGATAATCATCATCACATACTCATTCCTCGCAAAGGGACTGTATGGAGGAGTCGTCTGGAAGTTCAGCCTCAGGGCATACCAGGACATGTTCAGAAAGAGCTTCATTACTGTGACGCTGCGGACACTTTGGATCAGCCTGCTATCAACAATGCTATGCATATTCATCGCAATCCCATGCGGCTATGCAATGGCGAGGAAGAAGAAGCATCAGACACTATATCTTGCAGCTGTCATAATACCATTCTGGACAAACAGCCTGATCAGGATATATGCATGGATCAACATACTCTCAACAGAAGGCTTCCTGAACAGCCTTCTCATGAAGCTCCATATCATCAGGGAGCCGCTTTCACTGATATACAATCAGGGAGCTGTGATCCTAGTGCTTGTCTATATGTATCTTCCTTTTGCAATCCTTCCGCTTTTCACGATAATAGACAGATTCGACTTCTCGCTTCTGGATGCAGCACGTGATCTAGGTGCAGATAAGCTCACATCAATAGTCAGAGTCATGCTGCCTAACATCAAAAGCGGGATCACAACAGCGCTTGTGTTCACATTCATTCCGATCTTCGGGTCCTACACAGTACCTCTCCTTGTGGGAGGAATGAATTCAACGATGATCGGCAACATAATCGTCGATCAGGTCCAGAAGACAAGGAACTGGCCGCTTGCAGCTGCCTTCTCTGTTGTGCTCACGCTTCTCTCAATGGCCGGCGTGGTCTGGATGATGAGAACCGGCGCAAAGGACGATGAGAAGCAGAAGAGCATACCGAATCCGAAGAAAGTCGCAATGAATGTAAGAAGACACCATATAAGGAAGGATGCAGAAAATGCCTGATTCACGACACATCAGCTATTACTCAACAAACAGGACCAGGATCTTCTCATACTCCTCTATCATGCTGTATTTCACGCTGTTCTTCCTCTTCCTGCCGCTTATTGTC
Source organism: uncultured Spirochaetales bacterium (assembly GCA_934276695.1). Taxonomy (GTDB): domain Bacteria; phylum Spirochaetota; class Spirochaetia; order Sphaerochaetales; family Sphaerochaetaceae; genus Ornithospirochaeta. The sequence goes on along the minus strand of CAKQTF010000276.1, from coordinate 90 downwards.
GTTGTGATCTACTCATTCAACAGCACAAAGGGAATGGTATGGAACGGCTTCTCGCTCAGATGGTACAGAGAGCTCTTCACATCCTCCCCT
>CAKQTF010000275.1 GCA_934276695.1 uncultured Spirochaetales bacterium | reverse complement strand
CAGCTGGATACTGCGCCCCGATGGATGGAGAATCCTGGGTAAGATCAGTCACCTTCAGAAACTCTGTGGTCTTCTGAGCCCTTACCCCATCAACAGGCTTCATTATCCTGACACCATTGGAGCCATCAGCCATCCATACCGTCGGCACTCCTTTTTCTTCTATGGCTTTTGTCTGCCAAAGACCTTTTCCTGACAGAAGAGAAAGCTTCTCCTCAAGTGTAAGCTCATTTGTGATCTTCTTTGCTTTTTCTTTGATAGTCATAATATCATCCTTTTATGCCTGAAGAGGCAAAGCTCTCAATATAGTATTTCTGGGTAAAGAGAAATATCAGCAGCAGCGGTGCAAGTGCCAGGGTACAGCCTGCCATTATCAAAGCATAGTGAGTACTCTGGGATTGCTGAAAACGCTGCAGTCCAACTGTAAGTGTCAGCAGTTTTTCCTTATTGCAGTAGATAAGCGGATTGATGTAATCATTCCATGTCCAGGAGAACTGGAACAGCAGCATTGTCACAAACCCAGTACGGGCAAGAGGGAAGCTGATCTGCCAGAATCTTCTGAAGTGCCCCGCCCCGTCTATCTCTGCAGCTTCAAGCAATTCCCCAGGAATTGCCTCAAAGTACTGACGCATAAGGAATACGTTATATGCAGAGAATATACCTGGGAGAATCAGAGCCCAGAAGGTATTATTCAGTCTTAACTGGCCAAAATAGATGTATTTTGGGAGTAATGTGACCTGCACAGGTACCATAAGCACTGCCAGATATACTCCGAACATTATCTTCTTACCTCTGAAATTGCACTTCGCAAAGCCATATGAGGCCAGAGTAGATAAGATCAGAGATCCCAGCATTGTCAGTCCGGTTACTATTATGCTGTTGCAATAGTAGAGCGGGAAATCACTCTTAAACCAGACCGTCCTGTAATTATTCCAGTTGAAGGTCTTTGGAATCAGACGGATAGGAAATTCCATTACATCAATCTCGTTCTTGAAAGATGAGCTGATCATCCAGAGAAATGGAAAGATACAGAGTACCGCGCACATCATAAGGAGAATGGTAAGAACAACCCTGATAATCATATCTTTCTTTTTGGCTTCCATATCTTCCTCCTCAGTAAGTGAACTTTTCTTTCATCTTCGTCTCAAACATGCTGATAGCAAAAATGATAAGGAAGAGAAGAACAGCTACAGCAGATGCATATCCGATATTGAATTCTTTGAATGCATAGTGATAGATCACATACACAATCACATTGGTCGAATATCCAGGTCCGCCTTCTGTCAGGACATTTATCTGATCAAAAACCTTGAATGAGTTCATTGTTGCAAGTATCACTACAAAGAAGATGTCAGAGGCCATCAGCGGGACCGTCACTGAGAAAAAAGTCCTTACAGGTCCAGCTCCGTCAATCTTTGCAGATTCATACACTGACTTAGGGAGTGCTTGAAGAGTGGAAAGAAAGATGATCATGTAATATCCCATATCATGCCAGATAGAGACTATTGTTATTCCTGCCAGAGCTGAATCTGTTTTCGTGAACCATCCTGGAGGATTCTTTATTCCGATGGCGGAGAGGATGCTGTTTACCGGACCTCCATTCGGATTGAGCAGCACAAGCCAGATATATGAGACAGAAACCATTGCAGATACATATGGCAAGAAGAACATCAGACGCATAGGCACTTTGAAAAAGACTTTTTTGTTCAGAGCGCATGCCACTAATAGTGCCAATGCAACCGAAATCGGGACGTATGCCAGTGTATACAGTATGTTATTCTTCAGAGCCGCATGAAGCCGTTCATCTACCAGCATCTCACTGAAATTGTCCAATCCAACAAACTTTATTGCTTTCAGGCCCTGCATTGGATTCCATTTTGTAAAACCGAGAATAAGAGAGAAAACAATAGGAAGAGCTACAAGCGCAATAATCCCAATTAAGTTCGGAACTACAAATAAGTATCCCGCAAGCTCTTCTTTCCTCTGTCTTGCGTTAAGTTTTTTCATAATTATTCCTTTTGATTAAATCCTCCCTCCTGAGAAAGAGGGAGGAAAATGGGGGGGGGAATATAACTATCAGTTGCCGCTTCTTTCTTTGAGAATTGCTGCGTTTGTCACGCTTTCAATTTTTGAGAGGACCTCATCTGCGCTCTTCTCACCGTTGAAGAACAGCGGTGTCTGTTCCTGCATTGACTGCTGGTAATCTGCTGCAGCTGCACCTGTCGGCTTCTGGCTGACTGCAGAGATATCAGAGAAGAGCGGCCTTACATCCTCGACTGTCAGTCCGGACCCTTCGATAAATGCACCGATAAGCTCGTCGTTGTATGCTGGTTTATAACATGGATAATTTCCTGTACCTGCAATCCTTGCTGCACCGTTTTCTACCATGTAACGGATAAATCTCCAGGCTTCTTCCTTATGCTGGCTATTAGCTGAAATAGCAAGAATTGATGCAGCAACAGAGAAGTAGTTGTCATTCTCCAGAGTCT
>CAKQTF010000274.1 GCA_934276695.1 uncultured Spirochaetales bacterium | reverse complement strand
GCTATCAGCTGACACCATATCCTTCAACACAGGAAGAGAAACAGCTTTACATCTTCCGCTCATCACGCACATTCTACGAGAAAGTAGAAGCGATACTTGAGGCTCTTGAAGTAAAGGACATAGAAAGGAACAGTGATGCATTCCTTGAAATGGCAGGATATTTCAGACAGGCAGCAAAAGACAGAGCAAAAACACTGGATGAACAGCTCTCATCTATTCTCGTACTTGATTTCCTAGCAGAGAAGAATGTTCCTGTTGAAGCTGAGGTTGATTTTGCTGATCTGTATCAGCAGCTATCAGATCCAGAGAAGAAGGATATATTCGCAAGGATTGAGAACACAACAATAAAAAAGGAATTCATTGATAAAGTAATCATCTCTGACAAGAATGCAGAAGACATACTGATCTCACTCTTTCCTTTATATGTGTTCTCATATATTCCTAATAAGCTGCAGAGGCTGAATAAGAGGAAATACTATCAGTTCATCCAGCGCACAGTGGATAATTTCAGGGAATCAATACCTGCTTTCATCTACTTTGCTGTTGATGCGAAACTCACTGATGCACAGCTGAAAGAAGCCAATCTGACAAAGGACAGAATATTCAGGACAGAGCTGATGGCACTCTCATCCCTTGCATCCGGACCGGGCAATGCAGATACACGTAAGTACATAAAAATACTCAGAAAGGAACTTGTTGATAACAAGGCAATAGAAAGCTATCTTAGAAAATCAGGAAGAGATGGAATAGATGATGCAAAGAGCCTGATCTTCTATAACTCAGGCCTTGAGACAGAAGAGAAGAATGCTTATAAGTCTATCATCTCTGGCAGATTCCCTGACTATGATTTCGGAGGGGCTCCAAAGGAGAAGGCAGTTGAGATAAAAGCCGTATCAGGATTCCTCTGCACAGAGAAATCATACAGGGCAAAACAGGATGAACTGAAAGATATACAGCAGGTCCAGATTCCATGGATTCTGAAGGAGATCAATACAGCAAGAGAGCTTGGAGACCTAAGGGAAAACAGCGAATATCAGTATGCAAAAGAGCATAAAAGAGAACTTGACCGCAGAGTCAATGAGCTTAATAATGACCTGAATACTGTAAGGATAATGAAGCAGGCAGATGTCATCCCTGATCTTGTCGGATTCGGAACAAAAGTCTGGCTGCATGATAACATTGAGAATAAGGATCTAAGCTATATCTTCCTCGGAAGATGGGAATCAGCTCCGGAAGATGGCATAATCGACTTCAATGCTCCTATCGGGAAGGCCTTGTTCAATCACAGGGAAGGAGAGACTGTGGATTTCACGATAAATGACAGAAACTACAGCTATCTGATAAAAAAGATTGAGACTGTTGATTTCTGATTGCATGAAAGGCAGGTTTCCTATAACTGGATTCCTGCCTTTCTTCCATACCTTGGGTAATGCTTCGATCGAGGATCTGATCAGGTTACACTGATCTGTAATACCTGAATCCTGACAGGCTTTCAATCATATCCCAGCCGTCAGAGAAAGTCCCCCATTTCTGCCACTCTGATATATCGCCAGCAGCAGTACCGATGTATTTCCTCAGCTCTTTCAGCACATCACCAACATTGACATATATATCACTGTCAGAGATCCTTATCCTGCTCTTCTTTCCATTCTCATACATGTACTTTGATGAGATACGGACAGTATTCCAGTCTTCGCCTAACTGGCTCTTAAGCGAATCAGCAACCAGAACAGCCTGATCATGTGTCCTGTTTCTTTCAAGTGCCTCAATATACTCCTTCTCATCTGCGCGGAAATATCCAGTGTATTCATCCGAAGAACAGGATGGGCATAGCATCAGGATAGTGATGCAGATAAGGATGAATGCAATAAAGCTATGCCTCATCTGCTGCTTCCATAAAAACGCGCAAGATATTCGTTCTTGAACTCTGTGAACCGGTCGTCACTGATTGCCTTCCTTATGCGCATGATGAAATCATTCAGATATCTCAGGTTGTGCTCTGTGGCGAGCATGCCGCCAAGCATCTCATTGCATTTCACTAGATGATGCATATATCCAACAGAGTACTCCCTGCATGCAGTGCAGCTGCATCCTGCAGAAATCGGTCCCTGGTTAAGTCTATGAATTGCTTTTTTCAGGACCATGACGCCATCATCTGTATATACAGCACCGTTACGTGCCATACGTGTAGCCAGGACACAGTCAAATATATCAATCCCATTCTCAACACATTCAAGGATGTAATCAGGAGAGCCGATTCCCATGACATACCGGGGCTTCTCATCTGTGACGTACTCTGCCGTGTACTGCAGGTATTCAGAGAACTGCTCCTTGCTTTCACCAACTGATAGGCCTCCGATTGCAATGCCAGGGAAATCCATTTCAGAGAGGACCTCAGCACTTTCCTTCCTGAGATCCTTATAGAAATTCCCCTGGACAATGCCAAATAGGTTTCCACGGAACTGCTCTCCTAGCCTATTCCGTTCATCTATGCTCCTCTCTGCC
>CAKQTF010000273.1 GCA_934276695.1 uncultured Spirochaetales bacterium | reverse complement strand
GATCCGCGAGATCAACTACTGCATCGGATGCAATGAGTGCATGTATGAGGCTGTTATGGGACGCCATCGCCCATGTGCCATCAATCCTCTCTCAGGGCATGAGGTTGACTATGAGATAAAGCCTGCAGAGAAGACAGAGAAGCTTCTTATAATCGGCGGAGGGCCAGCAGGGATGACAGCTGCTCTTCTTGCAAAGCAGCGCGGGATAAAGCATGTCGAGCTATGGGAGCGCAATAGCTATCTTGGCGGGAATCTTGCAGCAGCGGCTGCTCCTGTGATCAAGCCTGATATCAGGGTGTATATAGATAATCTGATCTACCGCCTTAAGCAGACAGATGTCCAGATCTTCATGGAAAGGACTGCGACAAAGGAGAATGTTGCTGCGACTGGGATCATGGATGTGATCCTTGCAACAGGCTCAGATCCGGTCAGGATCCAGCTTCCTCAGGCAGAAGGCTCATCTGTGAGGGTTATGACATCAAACGATGCGCTTCTGTCTTCGGATGAGTTCTCTGGTGATATCGCAGTGATCGGCGGCGGTCTTGTAGGCTGCGAGACTGCAATCCACTTTGCAAAGAAGCCCGGAGTCGGCAGGGTGACGGTAATCGAGGCGCTTGATGCTGTCCTGAAGACAGCTAAGCATTTCGGTTCGAATGATCATTCGCTCAGGGACCATATGGCAGAGTGCAGCATAGATACTGTCGTATCTGCAAGGGCAAAGAGGATTACAGAGAATGGCATTGTCTATGAAAAAGACGGCAGAGAGGAGGAGATCAGATGCTCAGCTGTCATTATCGCAGTCGGTTACCGCTCCAATAATGCGCTTGAGGATGAGCTCTGGGACTGCGTCGATAATATAAGGACTGTCGGGGATGCGGTATCCCCGAGGAAGGTGATCTCTGCTGTGCATGAGGCATTCCATGCAGTCCGCGTTCTGAAGTGATCAGCTGAATAGGAGGAATTATATGGTTTCATTTGATCTTAAAGGCAAAACCGCAATAATCTCTGGTGCATCCAGAGGACTTGGAAAAGACATGGCAAGAGGGCTGGCAGAGGCCGGTGCGGATCTTGTGATCATTGCAAGGAGCTATGATAAGCTTGTTGCTGTTGCAGATGAGCTTAAGGCTTCGACAGGCAGGACTGTCATCCCAATGAAATGCGATATCACAGACCCTGATGATGTCAGGAATGTGATTGATGCAACGCTGAAGGAGTTCGGCAAGATCGATATCCTGGTCAATAACGCTGCAGTGATTGACAGGGCTTCTGCTCTTGAGATCACTCCTGAAGCCCTCGATAAGGTCCTTGATGCGAATCTGAAGGCTCCGTTCTTCTTCTCAAGGGATGTTGTCAATGCATACATGAAGGAGCATGGCGGGCACATAATCAATATATGCTCTGTAAGCTCATTCCGGGCATCCGCTGCATCCCCGTCATATCCTATATCAAAGGCAGCTGCTGAGATGATGACAAGGTGCCAGGCTGCGGCATGGGCTCAGTATGGTATTTTCGTCAATGCCATTGCTCCTGGCCAGTTCCGCTTGGGAATGGGTGAGTCTTCATCTGATGAATGGGTTGAGCTGATGTCCAAGAAGGTTCCTCAGAGAAGACTCGGATATATGGACGATCTCAATGGCGCGCTTGTGTTCCTTGCATCCGATGCCTGCCGCTATACTCAGGGCCAGACAATCGTATGCGACGGAGGACTGCTGCTTCCTCTTGCATAAGGAAAGCTATGATCCCGTTTTCCCTAAAGCCGGCATGATGCCCTCTTTAGGGATTTTTTTTGCTGTGTGCATGTATAATGGCATTATTCCGATGTGTTCTAAGGAGGATACAGAATGGTCTTTGATTCAGTATGCAGGCTTAGGGATTATGCAGGTTCGGTCCCTTTTCTGGAAGAAGTTGCTGAAGAGCTTTCAATGCGTGATTTCTCATCATTGCCAGCAGAGGAGTATAGGACAGGAAAGAGCGGGATCCTGATCCAGGTACAGGAGTATGATACAGCCTCTGATAGACAGTTCGAGGTCCATGCCAGATTCATAGATGTGCATATCGTGCTCTCTGGGACGGAACGCTATGAGGCAATGAGATGCCTTGATAGCCTTCCTGATTCATTTGATGAGGCAGACGACATCGGATTCTTCAGCGGAGAGATGGAATGCGCTGTGACGCTGACCCCAGGCGTCTTTGCTCTCTCTTTCCCCTCTGAGCCGCATAAGCCAAGAGCATGTGCAGCAGGGTGCAGCAGCCATGTGAGGAAGATTGTAGTCAAGATTCCGGCTTAAGTGTATTTCTGAATTTATCGTGTTGGATTTATCTAATTCCTCGGGTTGTACTTTTCAGATCTCTCGGGTTGGATTTTGCAGATCAATCGGGTTGCAATATTCTGGGCATATTATGAAGAATGATGAATATTTCCCGCGGATTATAGATAAAACCGTGGATTCATATACCTATCATCTTTTGGTGCTGTCTGCATTGAGAGGCCAAAATGGTGTGGAAAGACATGGAC
>CAKQTF010000272.1 GCA_934276695.1 uncultured Spirochaetales bacterium | reverse complement strand
CCTATAGGCTGGCTGTAATGCTCCCTGATGAACTGGATTGCCATGTTTATGCTGTGGTTTGCGACCTCATCAGGAAGCTGGAACAGATCATGGCATTCGGTTTTTCTGTCCTTTCTGCTTTCAATCCTTTCGATTGACTTCTTAAGCGATGCGATCAGCTCATCATTGTCAACTGGCTTCTCCATATAGTTGATCACGCCAAGCTGTATGGCCTTCTTTGCATATATGAAATCTGTGTGTCCGGAGAGTATTATCGCAAACACTTCAGGAAAGTGTGAGATCATAGTGAGTCCGTCCTGCCCTGGCAGCTGTATATCCGTGATGACGATATCCGGCATGAGGCGTCTGATCATCTCCTCTCCGCGGATCCCGTTCTCTGCTGTGCCGGCAATCTCGATATCGAGCTCATTCCATGGGATTGACAGCCTGAGTTCCTCTAAGGTTATCCTCTCATCCTCAACCAGTATGACTTTATAGCTCATCTATATCCTCCATGGGGAATGAGAAGATGATCTCAGTCCCTTCTCCTATCATGCTTCTGAGAGAGAAGCTGAAGTCATTGCCATACTTCATTTCCAGTCTCCTGTATACGTTGTACATACCTACATGCCCGCTTCCTGCGAGCTGGCTCATATTGCTGCTGATGCCTTCTGCATTGAATCCTATTCCGTTGTCACTGATCATAATCTCAATGCGTCTGTCCCTGCTCCTGACTCTGATAGATACATTCCCGGGATCTGTCTTAGGCTCAAGGCCATGGATCACGGCATTCTCAACGAATGGCTGTATGATAAGGCGCGGGGCAATCTCCTCCTCTGCATCCGGATCGCACTCTATATCATAGGATATCTTATCCTTGAATCTGATCTTCTGTATCATCAGGTAGCTTTCCGTAAGGTCAAGGCTTTCCCTTATCGAGCACTCTCCGCTGTGATTCCTGAGCGCATCACGGAGCAGGTATGAGAGCTTTACTGATATCGTGTATATATCAGTCTCATGGTGGAGGGATGCAAGAGCCTTTATCGTATTGAGCGTATTGAATAGGAAATGCGGATTGAGCTGCTCCTCAAGCTCCTTCTTCTCTGCTTCCCTGAGCTTCTCCTCTTCCTCACGGGTGAGCTCCATAAGCTCCTTCAGCTTCAGTGTCATTGAGTTGATTGCATCTGCAAGCTCTGAGAATTCCTTGATCTCGCTGTGTCCGAGGCTTTTCTTGTCAATTGATGCAGAGAGGTTTCCATCCGCTACGCTTTTCATTGATCTTGATATCCCTGATATCCTCTTCGATATCGAGCGTGAGAATGCCACTGCGAATGATGTGGAGATCAGGATGCCTATTGCAATGACAGCGATGAGGATCAGGAATAATCTGGACTGCGATGTGCTGTATGCGGAAAGATCAATCGTTGCCTCTATCGTGAAGTCACCGTTCAGCAGTGATACTGAAGGGTATGTATATGCTCTATCTGAAGCCTTGTACTTCTTTTTGTAGAGAGCCTGGTATGGCTGAAGCAGATCAAGGACTGTGTATGAGCTGTTGTCAATCAGGATCTCCTCTGAGAAGAATGATGATGAGTAAAGCGATGATACAAGAGTGTCTGTGTATATATCGATTATGGCATAGCCTACTGCATCCCCGTCATCGCTGTAGATTCTGCGGATCAGGGTCGCGAATATGGATTTTCCCTCCTCGCTTACCCTGTTTGTCTGCAGCGTGATCACTGTTGCCTTCTCTTTTTCAGCGCTCTGCTTCTTCATCCCATAGAATATTGATGTCTGGTTCCACTCATTTGAGTTTATGCGTAGGTCGTACAGCTCAGGGAATACATGTGTTGATAGCCTTACCCTGCCGCTTTCTGATACTATTGAGGCCTCTGCCAGGCTCTGGCTTCCTTCCATTGCAGAGAACAGGGCAGAGTAGGCAGCCCTTGAGTATTCTGAGCTGTTGCTGTCTGCCTTGAGTATGCTGATGATTGCCTCGCTTTTGCTGAGTGCGTATATCCTATGCCTGTAATTCTCAAAAATATCCTCTATCTCACGTGCATTCGCATCAAGTGCTGTGATTGCCTGCTCTTCAAACAGCTTTGTGATATTGCTGTTGTTATAATAGAGCATGGTGCTTATGAGGATAAGCAGAGGGATGATCATCACTACCATGAAGTAGATGATCAGACGTGTGAATACATTGGTCTTTCCCTTATGCTGCATAAGGATGATTTTAAGGCATTGGCAGCCCGTATGCTACTTTTTTCGCTTTATGGCCTAGCTGAAGTATATCCGCTCTGCATTCCTGTAGAAGAGCTTATCCTGTGATTCACCGGTGAATACCGGGATAAGGTAATCTATGGTCTCTCTGTATTCATTCCTGCATAGGGTGCTCGGAGAGTCTGTTCCCCACATAAGCCTGTCATCTCCGGCTATATTCCTAGCCATCCTTGCGAATTCAGCTGCGACTGGGAATGGATACTCCTCAGGCCTTGTCTTGTGGTGGAGAGCTGCAAGGTCAAATGCGATGTTATCC
>CAKQTF010000271.1 GCA_934276695.1 uncultured Spirochaetales bacterium | reverse complement strand
GTGCATACTCAGTCCAGGATCCATAGTCAGTCCACGCCCAGTCATCCCAGTGTCCAAGGACATCTGAAGTATAATCCTTGAGGACAGGATTCAGATTCGGGAATACACCTATGCCGCAGTTGCCTGTGATCGATGTTGTGATCCCCTGGCCTATCATCGCCTCTGCATTCCTGTCCCTGAGGATCTCAAGCTCTGTATGCGAATGCATATCGATGAAGCCTGGTGTGACAAACTGCCCATTCAGATCGATTATGCGCTTTGCCCTGCTGACAGGCTCCGTGCCTATGAATGCAATCCGCCCACGGAAGATAGCAATGCTGGCCCTGTACGGCGCACTGCCGGTCCCATCAACGACAATGCCGTTCCTCAGGATGCAGTCATACATCAAAAAGCTCCTTATAGCTCCTTACGACAGCCCGCTCTATGAACGATGTGAAGTTCTGGTAATTGCCGCGCTTCAGCGCAAGCGAGAATGATGCTCTGAGCTCATCGACCGAGTCTGCGCTTATGTAAGGAGGAAGAAGCCCCTTCCTCATAAGCTCACCGGAGAGAACAGCATACGAAAGGAGCGTACTGCACTGGCTGAAAGGCTCTATGCGCAGCAGCTCTCCGAATAGGAGGACTCCGCTGATCAGACCATTGAGATTCTTCCATGAGCCCTCATACTGGCTGAAGAGCGTCTCCATCTGCACATCAACGCGTATCTTCTCATTATCCTTCAGTGGATAGCGTGTGAAGCCCTTTCTGTATGAGTCAGAACCGATGTCATCAATCCCCTGCATCAGCCTTACATAGGCCTCCCTGAGGTCCTTCTCGCACCATCTCTCCTTCTGATGCACGGCAGAGAGCATCAGGGCCCTGAAATTGATCAGAAGCAGATGGCTTGAAAGCGTAAGCCCATCTGAGATGTTACCGCCATACACACTCTCTATTGCCTCAGATGGGATATCCTCACCGCTGAATGCGAGAAGCGCGGCTATAGATGAAGAGATAAGCCTTCTGTAGCCTTCGCTCTCCCTGAGATCATCTGTCACAGGGTGCTCTGATGAGAGCCTATCAAGCAGCGCAACATCAACGCTTCCCGGCCTTATATCAAGATTCTTGAAGCGCCTGAGCACACGCCCATCCCTTGGCTTCGGCGTATCATCAGGGATGGTCCATGACCACCCAAGCCTGATCGCACCGTCAATGCGTCCCTCATTGCATAGGATCCTTATGCGCCTATCCGTGATGCCCCACCGCTTCGAGGCCTCTGTGACACTGATGTATTTCATATCCAATATGATGCATTACCAGAAGAAAGCTATCAAGCGCAAAACGGAATAAAATAGCACCGATGATATGATAAATCATTCCCATCAATAATTAATATGCATATTTATCATTCTTATTTCAGAATATTGTCATATTAATATTTAATTTATCATTCTGCATCACTAACACTGCCATGCATGTTTACGCTTTTGCCTTTTTCCCGTATAGTAAGAACGTTTGGAGGCATATTATATGGAGCAGTATGATGTCGTCATTGTAGGTACTGGCCCTGCCGGAATGGGCGCAGCATTCTCTATTCTGGAGAATAATAAGGATATATCAATACTCATGATTGATAAATCACCGGTATCCACAGGAGGAATGAGGAATGACTGCAAGATGAATTTCACATTCCCGATCGGATTCCCGCTTGAATACTGGGATGAGAAAACAGCTGACAGGTACCTTGAGAAGGTCACTGAATTCCTGAAACCAAATATACTTCCAAAATCAAATCTCGAAATCTACCAGGAAAGAGCAAGAAGGCTCGACTGCACACTGCTTGAGATAAAGCAGACACACCTCGGGACAGATGGCGGTCTCAGGCTCATAAAGGAGCTTCTGAAGAAGCTTGAGGAAAGAGGAGTGACACTGGCCCTCAAGGAAGAGGTCCTCACTGTAAACAACAAGGAGAAGACGATAAACACAAACCTAAGGACAATCGGATACAGGACACTCCTTGTTGCACCAGGCAGACAGGGCTTCCATTTCCTGCAGGACGTAATGCATCAGCTCGGCGTGCAGTACATGGACAACATACTTGATGTCGGAATCCGTGTTGAGACAAAGCTCGAGCACTACCCTATAGTCAAGGACTACTATGACCCTAAGTTCTATTTCCCTGAGAAAGTCAGGACATTCTGCACGAACAGCGGCAATGCGCATGTCGTCAAGGAGCGCTATGTGACATCCAGGGGAGATGTATGGTATTCAGTCAACGGACATGCATATGCAGCAAATGAGGAGAGGAATAACGGGCTTGTAAACTTCGCAATGCTGAAGACTGTCAGATTCACAGAGCCTCTGGCATCTGGCCAGGACTTTGCAGAGCACCTCGGTGTCATGGCTGCCATGATGGGAGGCGGAAAGCCACTGATGCAGAGGGTCGGGGATTTCAGAATGGGAAAGAGAAGCAAGATCGCGACATTCAACAACGACCTTTATGACTTCAGGCCTTCCCTCAAGGACTGCACACCATCAGACATCTC
>CAKQTF010000270.1 GCA_934276695.1 uncultured Spirochaetales bacterium | reverse complement strand
ACCCGATATTCATAATAATGCTTGGGATGTGTCCGACTCTCGGTGTCTCAACTCAGGTGTCGAATGCAATCGGAATGGGAGCAGGCGTGCTGTTTGTGCTGTTCTTCTCTAATATCTTCATTTCGCTGCTGAAGAATGTCATCCCGGATTCTATCAGGATACCGGGGTACATAGTCATTATCGCGTCATTCGTGACTATCGTTGAGATGGTGATGCATGCTTTTGTGCCTGCTGTGTATTCAGCTCTCGGAATCTATCTTCCGCTGATTGTCGTTAACTGCATAATCCTTGGAAGGGCAGAGGCGTTTGCGAATAAGAACAGTGTCCTTGATTCTGCTCTTGATGCAATCGGGATGGGCATCGGCTTCACTCTTGGCCTTACGCTTATAGCCTTCATAAGGGAAGTGATCGGTGCCGGGACAATAACGCTGTTCCCTATCGGTAGCTGGAATGGTGTCATCACAATACCGAAATATGCGGAAGCACCGGTCCGTGTCCTGACTTTTCCTGCTGGAGCACTGCTTCTTATGGGATATCTGAAGGCATTCTTCTCTTATAAGAGCAGGAAAAGCGCAAAGGAGGAAAACTGATGAGCTATATCGGAATACTTGTCACATATATTTTCGTGTCAAATTTCATATTGTCCCAGTTTATGGGCCTGTGTCCTTTCCTTGGTGTCTCAAAGAACAGTGAGAGCGCAATTGGAATGGGTGTCGCAGTCACATTCGTCACCGGAGTGGCTTCTGTTGTATGCTGGGCTGCATATCATCTGCTGCTTGTTCCATTTGCTCTTGAATACCTGAAGACAATCGTGTTCATCCTGATCATCGCATCTCTGGTCCAGCTGGTTGAGATGGTCATCAGGAAGATGAGCCCAGCTCTGTATAAGGCACTTGGAATCTATCTTCCGCTGATAACGACAAACTGCGCTGTGCTTGGAATCGCCATAATCAATATTGATAACAACTATAATCTGCTGGAGTCATTCTTTGCAGGGATTGCAGCAGGTCTTGGCTTTACCATGGCAATCATCCTCATGGCGAATATCAGGGAGAAGCTTGATCTCACACCTGTGAGGAAGGCCTTCAGAGGTGTTCCGATTGCATTCATATCCGCAGGTCTTATGGCACTTGCCTTCATGGCATTCGACAAGAATCTTGTTGCAAATCTCGGATTGGTTTAAGGAGGGCTGATATGAGTGTACTGATTGCATTTCTGATTGTGTCTGTTCTTGGTCTGCTGCTGGGATTCGGTCTCTCTGCAGCTGAGAAGAAGCTTTCCGTAGAGCAGGATGAGAAGCTTGTTGAGCTTCAGTCGATAATGCCTGGTGCAAACTGCGGTGGATGCGGTTATGCTGGCTGCTCAGCATATGCAGAGGCTGTATATAAAGGCGAGGCTAAGCCTGGGCTATGCTCTCCTGGCGGTTCTGCACTTGCAGAGCAGATGGGACGCATCATGGGTGTTGAGGTTGCGATGAAGGAGAGAATGGTTGCCTTTGTCCATTGCGGAGGCACTCTTGAGACCACTGAAAAGGATTATGATTATGCTGGTATGGAAGACTGCAATGCTGCAGCTCTTCTTCATGGCGGACCGATGGCATGCAAGGAAGGTTGCCTGCATCTCGGATCATGCATCAAAGCATGTCCTGCAGGTGCAATATCGAGAACAGCGGATGGGAAGATAACCGTTAGCAGGGATAAGTGCATCGGATGCGGCTCCTGTGTTGCTGTCTGCCCGAATAATGTGATAAGGCTTGTGCCATACAGTGCAGAATATATTGTGGCATGCAATAACCATATGCCTGGAGGCAAAGTCAGGAAGATATGCCAGAGCGGGTGCATAGGCTGCAAGCTCTGTGAACTCAAGGTTGAAGGCTCTCCGTTCCATATTGACAGTTTCCTCTCTTCCAACGATTATTCTAAGAGTCAGGATTCATCTCCGAAGGCTATGGAGATCTGTCCTCAGAAGTGCATCAGGAAGGTTTGAGTGAAGATAGCATTTGGCTTGTATACTGAGATTTCATCATCTTCTCCAGTGCCCGCTTTTACCCGGGCACTGTCGCTCATTTATGAGCCAGTGCTTGCTTTCCTATACAATAACCCTGATCATAGGGTCTCTCTGTACCAGAGTGCTGGGATGATGAAGCATATCTTCTCTCAGCGGCCGGATATAAGATCCCTGCTTGTCTCTCTTGCAAAGCGGGACAGCGTTGAATTCATCTCCGGGTCGTATTCCCAGTCGATTCTTTCCCTTCTTCCTCCTAAGGACAGGCTTACGCAGATAGAGCGGATGAATAGCCTTATCAGGCATGATTACGGATTCACTCCGAAGACTGCCTTCTTCTATGGGCAGATATGGGCTCCGCTTTATATTTCCGCAATGAAGAATGCCGGAATCGATAATGTGATCATTTCCGGGTACAAGGCAACGAATAAAGAGAATATTGCTGATGACAGTTTCATGATGAATGAGCTTGGGAAAAGAGTCGGCGTCTATATAACAAATGATGCAGCATCAGCCATGATCTCCTCTTATG
>CAKQTF010000269.1 GCA_934276695.1 uncultured Spirochaetales bacterium | reverse complement strand
GCGTAGGTGCCCTCGTTAATATGATGGCAGCAACAGGAACAAAGGGACTGATAGGTGTCACATTCATCACGATGCCTACTATCCTCATTTATATCCTGCTTCTTGTATTCGGTCCTTTCTCACAGGGCTGTCTGAGCTATGGAAGCGCTATCCTGATTGGTGCGCCTCTTATCTTCATGATGAATACAAGAGGAATGGATACAACAATCGTATGTGCTGCGCTTTCTCTTATCTTCCCGATCGGAGACTGTCTGCCTCCTTCACGTATCGTAGGCCGTGTGTCAATTGATACAACAGGATACAAGGGAAGCTATATGAGCTTCCTGAAGCAGATTCTGATCCCATGCCTTGTGCTTGGGCTGATCGCTCTTGTCATGTTTATCAAGCCAGCATGGTTTGTAGGTCTGAAATAGGAGGTTGGTGATGGTATTCCTAGAGAATTTAATACATATTCTGTACTTTGTAATAGCTGGTATCATCCTGATTTATTTCTTCAAGCATCTCTTTAAGCGCACAAAGAGACAGGGATGGGTTTATGACCTTGTATATGTTTACTGCATGATTCCGTTCCTATTAAGAGTGCTGTATATCAAATAAGGAGGGCAGAAGATGAAAGACGTACTCAATACAGGCAAGAAACTGCCAAAATGGGGAAAGCTCATAGTCCTGCTCGTTGGTATTGCAGCAGCGGCTTTAGCTGGATCCCAGTTCTATAAGCTAAGGCATTTCAAGGAAGTCGTGGTATCTTCACCTGAACTGACGGAAGTGCAGATGCTAAGTGATTATCTTCCATCCCTGAGAGGGACATGGGCTGATACTCCTGTATTCATTTATGATTCAGGTGTAGAGGGTGGCTCTGTCCTGTTCATGGGCAATGTCCATCCGTATGAGCCTGCAACCAGCCTTGCCGCATACATCATGATGGAGAACATCCATGTTGAGAAGGGAAAGGTGTTCATCGTTCCTGAGACCAATAGAAGCGGTTCTACAACAGGAATGCTCGGAAGCGCTTACCCTATGTTCTTCAATATCGAGACTGAGTGGGGCAGGAAGACATACAGGATCGGAGACAGAACGACAAACCCGCTTGATCAGTGGCCGGATCCTTTCACATATGTTCATTATCCTGATGGCCAGAACCTTGCATATCAGGATATAAGGAATATGAACAGAACATATCCAGGAAGAGCTGATGGAACACTCACAGAGCGCGCAAGCTATGCTGTGATGGAGATGATCAGGCAGAATGACATTGATATCTCAATCGATGCTCATGAGGCTTCTATCACATATCCTGTCGTATCAACATATGTTACTCACCAGAGAGCAGAGGATGCTGCAATGATGGCGTCCATGATGCTCACTGCTATGAACTTCGATATGAAGTGCGAAGTCTCTCCTATGGGTCTCAGAGGCCTGTCTCACAGGGAATGGGGTGATTTCAGTGATACTTATGCAATCCTTATGGAGACTCCTGAGCCATTCATTGACAGAATCAACGGACCTATGACTGAGGATCTGTTCAAGGATGGAAAGGATGTGTTCCTGCAGGCAGCCGCAGATAAGAAGCTTGTGTACACAACATCCTACAGTGCAACTGAGGAGGCCCTTGAGAGGAATCTTGAGGAGGATCCTAGGGCCCTGCTTGGATTCCCGCTCTGGTATAGAGTCGGAAGGCATCTCTCCGGTGCTGCTGAATTTGTAAGCCAGGTAGGTATGTTCGAGCCCGAGAAGGAAGTCATTGCAACATGGCCGCTGTATGAGGAGCTTGAGGCAAATGACTGCGGCTATTATCTGCATAATCCAGAAGAGTATGCAGATAGCGAGGGTGACTACAAGATGTCTGGTGCTGCATGGGATTTCTTCTATGGTGGATACTATCACCGCGGATCTAAATCCAATAGAAGCCTGGTGTTCGAAATCTAAAAGGAAGGGAACTTCCAGAGGAGTAATATATGAAGAAAATTATTTCGCTTTCAGTTCTTCTCTTCTTGCTGCTCTCCAGCTGTGCTGTTTTCGCTGGAGGGTCAAAGGAGAAAGCTGCTCCAGCTATTAAGGAAACTGCTCCTGCTGCAGTTACAGCTCCAGTTCAGGAAGCTAAGCCAGCAGCTCAGGCTGTGAAGGAGACAGCTCCTGTTCAGGCAATCGCTGAGGCTCCTAAGCCGGAAAAGAAGTATCTGCCGTATTCAATAGCTGCAGATAAGTCTGTTTCTATCGCATCCCTTTCGGATCTTTATTCTGATGCTCTTCACAGTGAGATTGCTGTTCCTGAGAATCTGAAGGAAGAAGTCGCTTCTTCTTATCCGGAGATGGCAAAGAATCTTGTTGCAGTCCCATCTGCACAGGATGCAGAGAATGCCGTGAAAGAGGGAAGCTTCCTGGTTGCTCTGCTCCCTAAGTCCTATGAAGCAGACCTGGATGTTCTCAGCCTTGAGCTGTAGTCGCTTTTGATTTTGATTCTATACTCTAAGAAAAGAGGAGAAATTGCTTATGAAGATGAAATGGCCAACAAAGGCACTGGTTCTGCTTTTAGCTCTTATGTTT
>CAKQTF010000268.1 GCA_934276695.1 uncultured Spirochaetales bacterium | reverse complement strand
GAGCATCTCTACCTCAACCCCATTTGCAAGCAGCTTTCCGCGGCTCTGCATTGTAGGCTTCAGGGAATCAGTTATTATAGCAACCCTGTCAGGTCCTTTTGTCCTGATCACATATCTGATTATCGCAGGATGAACATGGCGGCCATCTCCGATGATCTCTGCATTCATGTCCTCAGTCATGAGAGCAGCTCCTACGAGGCCAGGCTTCCTGTGAACCAGGCCTGACATGGCATTGAACAGGTGTGTCGTGTGCCTGACTCCCAGCTCATACCCACGCATCGCCTCTTCATATGTTGCATCAGAGTGCCCTGCAAGAAGGACTATCCCATTCTCAATGGCCTTCCTGATCACAGGCTCCAGGTCCGGTACTTCCGGGGCCAGCGTCATTGCTTTCAGATGACCATCTGCGCACCTGATTATCTCATCAAGCACTGCTATGTCCGCATCCCTGCGGCCAAGCGGGTTCTGGGCTCCGATCCTGCATGGAGATATGAAAGGCCCTTCTGAGTGTATGCCTCCTATTTTCGCTCCTCTTGCAAGCGGGATTGCCTCATTTATGGCTCTCTCTCCCTGCAGCATATTCTCGATCAGGTCAGTATACAGTGTTGGAAAGAATGTCGTGACACCTGCTTTTATCAAGAGCTCTGACATCCCGATGATCGATGAGGCCTTGCCGTCTTCTGTCCCGTAGCCGCCGCATCCATGGATATGGGTGTCTATGAAACCTGGGACAGCAAGCAGCCCGCTTCCTTCTATGGCCTCATATTCCTTGTCCTTTATCTGGTCTTCAATACAGCCATTATCAATTGCTATATTCCGTCTTTCAATCATGCTGCCAGCGACTGCTCTGCAGTTCTTAATCAAATAAGCCATGATATGGATTATAGCATGGTATTCATGCTTTATCTGTAAGCACGTGTGCCCATCTTCCTGATCTTATCCTGATGGACGAGAATATGAATTTTGCAATCTCCTCGAGGCTCAGCGCAAGATAGATCAGATGGAGAGGCAGTGCGAGTGCCTTAGCTCCGATGAATGCAACAGGGACTCCGACCAGGTATACTCCGCACATCTCTGCGAGCGCTGCATATTTCGTATCTCCTCCGGAGCGCAGGATCCCTACAACAGATACCATTGTCAGGGCTCTGAATGGCTGGGAGAATCCTTTTGCCCTCAGAGACATAACAGCAGAGTTCCTTACAGAGCTGCTTACATTGAACCAGGAGGCAAAGAAATGCGCCAATGCAAATTCTAGCAGCCCCATCGTGAGCCCTGTGAAGAACGAGATTACCATGAGTTTCCTTGCCCATCGCTCTGCTTTTTCCTTCTCTCCTGATCCAAGGACATTCCCAAGCAGGATTGTTGTTCCGTTCCCGATGCCCAGCATTGCGATGAAGAAGAAGTTGTCAATGCTGTCCACTATATTGAATGTTGCAAGGGCTTCCGTTCCAAGAAGCGAGAATGCGATCTTGTAAAGAGTCATCCCAAGTGCCCAGAACACCTCATTGAAGAGCACTGGAAGGCTGGTCCTGCAGAACGTGGAAAGGAAAGGCTTGTCCCAGGCAAAGTCTTCTCTTCTGCATGCAAAGCATTCTCCTTCCTTTCTGTATGTCAGGAATATGAGAAGGAGGGCTTCTGCGATCCTTGCTGCAGTTGTTGAGATGGCTCCTCCTGCAACTCCTAGCGCAGGAAATGGCCCTATGCCAAAGATCAGCATATAGTTGCCGACTGCATTCTGAGTAAGCGAGACCATTGTTATTGCCATCGGTATGCTGGCTCTGTTCTCTGCCCTGAATCCGATTGAGAGCACAGCTGATATAGCAGAGAATACATATGAAGGAGCTACTATCCTCAGGTATTCCGCCCCGGGGTTAAGGACTGTCGGATCATCTGTGAAGCATGAGAGGATGAGCTCTGGGCAGATATATGAGAAGATTGCCATCAGCATTGCTCCTGATACGCATATAAGCTCTCCGAATGCCATTGTCCGCCGCATCCTTCCATACTCGCCGGATCCGTAGTACTGCGAAAGGAATATCGAAGTGCCGCTTGATATCCCGAAGAAGAACAGCGATATCAGGAAATATACCTGATTCGCGATTCCCACTGCTGCGAGCTGTTCCTGCCCAAGCTGCCCGATCATAAGCGTATCAACGAATGACAGGGAAGAGGATATTAGATTCTGTAGCATTATCGGCAAGGCTATCGTCATCAGCCTTCTGATCATCTGTCTGCTGTCCTGGTTCATCAGCAATAGATTATTGGCTTTGGCCTAGACGTTCAATAGAAGAGAGCTTTAATGGCATGAATGACCTCCTGAAATGAGCTGATTATTCAGTTTATGTTGCTT
This sequence comes from uncultured Spirochaetales bacterium, assembly GCA_934276695.1. Lineage (GTDB taxonomy): Bacteria > Spirochaetota > Spirochaetia > Sphaerochaetales > Sphaerochaetaceae > Ornithospirochaeta. Next base: position 200 of record CAKQTF010000268.1, on the reverse strand, counting down.
TTTTATGCTTTCAGCAGGTATTTCTGAGATGTTATCTGTTGTTAAAAATGGTTTTATTATGGATAATTTCCAGAGGAGTGCCCAATGAACAGCGGAGATGTCCTTCTTATCATAAACCCTCATGCATCCAAGGGCCAGGGCAAGAGAAAGGCCAAGAAACTTGGAGATTATTTCAGAAAGAAGCATGTTCAGTGCATGAT
>CAKQTF010000267.1 GCA_934276695.1 uncultured Spirochaetales bacterium | reverse complement strand
GCTCAATTCCTGAATTTTAGTTAATTTCTCTTGTATGCAGAATATTGGAATTGATGTCGGTTCCACGACCATGAAAGTCGTGATTCTTTCTGATGATGGAACACTTATCTACAGCGATTACCAGAGGCACTATTCTGAGATCATCGGAAAAGGCCTTGAGATGCTGAGAAAAGCAGAGGAGCTGATCGGAGACAAGGAAGTCAGGATCTCGCTGTCAGGCTCTGCTGGAATGGGGCTTGCAGAAGCTGCTGGAATCCCATTCATACAGGAAGTATATGCAACGAGAGTCGCAGCAAAGCACTATATTCCAGAGGCAAACACTATAATAGAGCTCGGCGGAGAGGATGCAAAGATCCTTTTCCTTACAGGTGGGCTCGAAGTCAGGATGAACGGCTCATGTGCAGGTGGCACAGGTGCATTCATCGATCAGATGGCAACGCTTCTTGGGATAAGCAAGGATGAGATAAACAGCCTTTCCGAGAAGGCAACGCAGATCTACACGATAGCCTCAAGATGCGGAGTATTCGCAAAGAGCGACATCCAGCCGCTGATCAACCAGGGAGCAAGGACAGAGGATATTGCAGCATCAATACTTGTCGCAGTAGTCAACCAGACGATAGCAGGGCTTGCGCAGGGACGGAAAATAGAGGGAAACATCGTCTACCTTGGCGGACCGCTTACTTTCATACCACAGCTCAGGCACTATTTTGATGAGGCTCTTCACACAACAGGGCTATGCCCGGATAACTCACTGTATTATGTCGCTCTCGGCGCTGCGCTGTCAGAAAGCAGCAGGGCAATGAGGATAAGCGATATAGAGAAGGCACTCTCAAACTATAAGGGAAAATCAAGCTTTGTGAAGCTTGAGCCGCTTTTCAAAGACAGAGAGGAGTATGATGAATTTGAGAAGAGGCACAGCAGAGCCACCGTCAGGACACGGGACATCGCATCATACAGAGGCGACTGCTATCTTGGCATTGATGCTGGATCAACAACTATAAAATGCTGTCTTCTGAGCAGCGATGGAGAGCTGCTCTCATCATACTACAGCCCGAACAATGGCAACCCTGTTGACCTGATGGTCAGATACCTGCAGGAGATATATGAAAAATACCCAGGCCTGAATTTCAGAGGTGCAGCATCAACCGGTTAGGGCGAGGATCTCCTGAGGACAGCACTCACACTTGACTATTCCCTTGTCGAGACACAGGCGCATTTCATCGGGGCACGGTTCTTTCTTCCTTCTGTTGATTTCATAATAGATATCGGCGGACAGGATATCAAATGCTTCAAGATAGCAGATGGAGCAATCGATGATATTTTCCTGAATGAGGCATGCTCATCAGGATGCGGCTCATTCCTGCAGACATTCGCAAATGCGCTAGGAAAGACAAGTGAGGAGTTTGCAGAGCTCGCAATCAGCGCGAAATCGCCTGTTGATCTCGGCTCCAGATGCACTGTATTCATGAACAGCTCGGTCAAGCAGGCACAGAAGGACGGAGCATCAATAAACGACATATCCGCAGGGCTCTCGATCTCTGTTGTGAAGAATGCCCTTTATAAGGTAATCAGAAGCTCTAACCCAAAGGACCTTGGAAGGCACATCGTCGTACAGGGCGGCACATTCCTCAACAGCGGTGTTCTCAGGGCATTCGAGAAGGAGCTTGGCGTTGACGTGATCAGGCCGACAATCGCAGGGCTGATGGGCGCATATGGAGCAGCTCTCTATGCCAAGAGCCAGGCAGAGAAGCATAATAAGGAAAAGAGCACGATAATAAGCCATCAGGAGCTTCTTGATCTATATCATACAGTAAGAAGCATCAGATGCCAGGGCTGCACGAACCACTGCCTGCTGACTATAAACAGCTTCGCTGGAAAGAGGACTCTGATCAGCGGCAATAAATGCGAGCGTCCAGTGACAGGAAAGGCTCCGAAAGACCAGAATGCGCTTAATCTCTATGCATATAAGCAGGAGCTGCTGAGCAGCTACATCAGCTCATCAGTGGACGGACCGAGAGGGACTCTAGGCCTTCCGCTTGCGCTCGGCATGTATGAGCTCCTGCCATTTTACCATACACTGTTCACAGAGCTTGGATTCCGTGTCATCACTTCCCCATTCTCTGACAGAGCGCTTTACATATCAGGCCAGAGCTCAATACCATCAGATACGGTATGCTTCCCTGCAAAGCTGATGCATGGCCATATTGAATACCTTAAGAATGCACATGCAGAGAGGATATTCATCCCATGCTCAAGCTACAACATCAATGAGGAAAAGGGAACGAACCATTTCAACTGCCCCGTTGTAGCCTACTACGGAGAAGTCATAAAAGGAAACCAGGATACTGGGAACTCGGAGCTTATCCTAGGCTTTCTGTCTCTTGAGAACAAGCATTACTTTGCGAAGAGGATATCAGAGCTGTTCGGGATAAGCATCAGAGAATGCAGAAGAGCCACTGAGAAGGCCTTCTCTGCCCTTCATGATTACCGTGCTGCAGTCACAGCTAAGGGACAGGAGATAATAAAGGAAGCAAGAGCGCTCAAAAAGCCG
>CAKQTF010000266.1 GCA_934276695.1 uncultured Spirochaetales bacterium | reverse complement strand
AGTCGCAGAGAAAGACGGGATTTACACTGCGTTCTGCTGATTTTGCCATTTCTCCGCTTTTATGGGTTATCATTAATACAGGAGGCTTTCATGAGAGCGAACATAATCATACACTCAGTCTCAGGCAACCTGTTCATAATCGCAGAGGCCCTGAAGGAAAAGCTCATAGGGAAAGGAGCCGATGCAAGACTCTACCGCGTTGAGGACCTGGACCTTCATATAGAAGCAAATGGAAAGAGCGAGGTAATAGAATATTACGAGGATATCATAGCACTGCCACTGGCAAATAACAGAAAGCTTGAGAAGGCTGATGCGATAATAATCGGAACATGCTCAAGGTTCTCTATGCCATCAGCAGAGATGAAGGCATTCCTCGATTCGACCTGGCCTCTTTATGAGAGCCAGAAGCTCAAAGGCAGAAGCTTCTATGGATTCGCTTCATCAACGGTATCAAAAGCAGATGGCAACAAGGCTGTGAAATGCCTGTATTCATGGGCAAGGATGCAGGGTCTCAGCCTGATTCCATATGAATCATACGTCCATAAGGAAAATCCTCTGATGCCGAACAGGCCAGGAGAGGATCTCGATATGCTTATAGATGACCTTGCAGATGCTATTTGCGCTTCAGCAGCCCAATGATATAGCTGATCTTCCTCTTCAATGAACCGAAAGCACCGGACTCCTTCTCGACTACCTTGACTGCGTCCTCGATTGTGGAGTCCTTCTTCTCCCTCTTCATCATATCCCACCTCCTGACAAGCCACATATACATATCGCCTTCAGTATTCCCCGGGAATGAAGAGAGCAGATGCTCCTCCCTGACGACTTTCACAATAGGAGAATAGACATTCTCATACCAGCTCTTAGCTGCATCCGCAAGCGGGATCTCCCTATCCTTGATGCTCTGGTTTATATAGTACTTATGGACCAGGATGTGGTTCACAAGCTCTGGGTATGCCCCAGGTGTAGTGAAAACTATATCGCCCATCGGGATCGGAAGATATCCATACTGCTCGATGAACATCTCCCTCTCATACTGCACTACCCTCCGCCTCAGCTCCCTCATGGACATGCCAGGCTCAAGCGGGATCTTTGAATCAAGCTCAACGACCTCAGCATCAATGAACTCCTGTCCCATTGCCTTGGCAACAGATACCCTATGGTTTCCATCCCTCACAAAGTACCATCCGCCAAGCGAATAGACAGAGATAGGAGGAAGGATGATATCCGAATGCAGAGCCTCATCCACACTCACCCATCTATTTCTGAGCATCTCACGCTTAGGAAGGAATGCCGCAGAGAAATCACGGTACCGCCCCTCAGAGCCTATTATCCTATCGACAGGGATCGTCCTCATCCCAACGTATGTCTCGCTCTTCGGCTTTATTATCGATGTGACTTCATACCATGAAAGAAGATCATTGTTCTTCCATGCCAATGTCTTCATCAGTCCCTGTATCCTGGCTCTGGCCTTTGCCTTTGTGAACTCATCATTTGCAACCTGGTTATAGTAATCTGTCATCTCCGCCCTCCGAGTTCCGGGTCGTCTATGATAAAGCTCTTGTAGATATTAATCACTTTTGTCCTGTTGTATTCTGTAATCCGTGGAGCATTCATATCCTCAAGATGCACATGGCCATGAAGAAGATACCTCGGCTTATACTTATCCATGAAATCAAGAAAGCATTCAAATCCGCGATGGCACAGATCCTCCCCATCGCCTATTCCCCGGGGAGGAGCATGCGTCAGCAGGATATCACAGTACCTGCCGTATCTGAGCTTCATTGCATTAAGCTTCGGGATAAGCCATCTTATCCTCCATGCCATCTGCTTCTCTGAATACTGGCTATTGCCGTAGTTATAGAGATTGGAGCCACCAAGCCCGACGATTATAAGATCCCTGTGCTTATCATAGATCACACGGCCTTCTGCGAACATCCCGCCGAACCTGGGCATCATCGACATCCTGCCATCAGTCCTCAGTTCTTCCAGATCCTTTATGGAGTCAGAGCCCTTGTTCATCATCCGGTCCCAGTCCTCCAGGTTATGATTTCCATATACCCAGCAGACATCCTTATTGAGCATTGTGGCAATGTAATCATAGTAGCGGAGAGGAAGATCACCTGCAGACATGACAAGATCAACATCCTTATACACAGAAGGTGCAACACTCGAATAGATCAGCGTATCTGTTGCATCAGAAATGCCAAGTATCTTCATTTATCAGGGACCTACCTTCTTCCACATTAACAGGATTAAGCACAGAAATGCAATCTTCCCTACTCTGTCTTCTCACTCGGCCAGGTCCTGACAATCTCCCTGACAAGCTTTGAGAATGAGGACTTCACGCGGTTTCCTGTCTCAATCACTTCCTCATGATTGAGCGGCTGGTCAAGTATCCCAGCAGCCATATTCGTAAGGCAGGAGATTCCGAGTGTATGCATACGCATCTGGCTCGCAGCAATTGCCTCAGGAACAGTCGACATGCCTACGGCATCGCCTCCTGCAAGCCTGGCGAATCTTACCTCAGACGGGGTCTCAAAGCTAGGACCTGTGAACAGCATATACACAC
>CAKQTF010000265.1 GCA_934276695.1 uncultured Spirochaetales bacterium | reverse complement strand
GCTGACGCTTGTTCCTGATTCAGGTTTCCCTGTTGCCTATGGAGAGAAGGCAAGCCTAAGATTTGAAATCCCCATTATCTTATACTCCACTTCAATTCTCTCTATAAGCGCAGGACTAGGGACAGGTGTTATAGACAGAGCAGAGGCTGTCCTCTCTGATGCATCTGCGATTGTGCCATCAGATGGGATTTCTATTGAAGGGAATAAGGTAATCGCATATGGGAAGGGGAGGCACAGTGCTACGCCGGAAGGCGGGGAATGTGCTTTCCATAAGCTTCTTGAATGCCTTTCAGAGAATGGCCTGCTGGACAAAGAGCCAGGACTTGACCTGATAAGGCGCTCGTTCACTGATTTCTATGGCACAGGGCTTGGAGCTGATGCAGAGGATGAGGAATCCGGACGCCTGACGATGGTGATAACTGAGGTCTCTTCATCTGATAGGACTGTGTGCGTGCGTGTCAATTCACGCCTGCCATTCTCTGCAAAGCCGCTTGATGTTTTCGGGATTGTGCAGAAGACATTCAGCAACGCACGGCTTCTTGGCTCCACGGATGGCTATAAAATCGAGCTCACTTCTGATATCATGGCACTGAATGAGATCGCTGATTCAGTGTATGGTTCAGACAGGAAGCCATATATAATGGCTGGCGGCACATATGCACGTGAGATGCAGCCTGCCGTCGCATTCGGAATGGGCTCTCCGCTTGGCAATGCTACTCCTCCTTTCCCTCAGGGGCAGGGCAGGGCGCATCAGAGGAATGAGTCTGTTCAGATTGAGAGGATGAGAAACGGATTTATCATCTATGTCCGGTCTCTTGTTTATTTAGATAAGGAATTGAACTGATGGAAGGATATTTTAAGGATTATACGAAGATCCTGAATGCAGAGCTAAAGCCTGCACTCGGATGCACAGAGCCTGTCGCAATCGCTTTTGCTGCAGCATCTGCACGTGAGGCGCTTGGAAAGGAGCCTGAGAGGATTCATGTCAGCTGCTCTGGGAATGTCATAAAGAACGTCAAGAGCGTCACTGTCCCGAATTCCGGCGGGATGAAGGGCATTGAGGCTGCTGCCATTCTCGGTACAATAGGCGGTACGGCCTCATTGCACCTTGAGGTGCTGTCAACTGTTGATGATGATGCAAGGAAGAGGACAGCAGAGCTTCTAAAGGCAGGCTACTGCACTGTATCTCTTGCTGAGGGAATTCCTGGACTCTATGTCGCTGCTACTGCATACGCAGGAGAAGAATCAGCAGAGGCAACTCTTGTTGAATGCCATGACGAGCTCTACTCGCTCAAGAAGAACGGAGTCCTGATCTCTGCACGTGAGGATTCTGCAGAGAGTGAGGCAGACCTTGATAAGCTACGTGATGAGCTTACGCTCTCACGCATCCTGAAATATGCTAAGGAGGTTCCTCTTGAGGATATCAAGAAACCGCTTGAAAGGCAGATTGCACTGAATAAGGCAATAGCTGAGGAAGGCCTCAGGAAGAATTACGGATGCTCAATCGGAAAGACGCTGAAGAAGCTCTATGACTGGGATGATGTCAGGATCCGTGCACGTGCATATGCAAGCGCAGGCTCCGATGCGAGGATGTCAGGATGCTCTCTTCCTGTTGTCATAAACAGCGGCAGCGGCAATCAGGGGCTCACAGTCTCCCTTCCTGTTGTTGAATACGGCGAGTATCTTGGTTCATCAGAGGAGGATGTTCTCAGAGCGCTTGCCCTTTCCAATCTCACAGCAATACATCAGAAGAAATACATCGGGCCGCTTTCTGCATACTGCGGAGCTGTATCTGCATCAGCAGGTGCATCAGCTGGCATTGCATTCCTGATGGGCGGAGGAGAGAGCGAGATCGGGGCGGCAGTCTCAAATACGCTTGCAATGGTCGGCGGTATCGTATGCGATGGTGCAAAGGCCTCATGTGCTGCGAAGATCTCATCCTCTCTTGAGGCTGCAATACTCGCGATGGAGATGAGCCTTGAGGAGAAGAGGGCATTCCAGAGCGGGGATGGCCTTGTGAAGAAGGATGTCGAGAAGACGATCAAGGCATTCGGACAGATGGGAAAGGAAGGAATGAGGGAGACCGATAAGGAGATCCTGTCTCTTATGCTTGAGGATTAGCTTCCGCTTGCAAAATCATTTATATCGGCAGCAAGAATGGTGATTGCCTCCTCCTTGCTGCCTTTTTCTATTGCAGAGAGCAGGTCTCTATGGCTTGTAGCCTCGCCTTTGAAGCTGCCTTTGTTGTGTCTCTTGAACTGGTACTGCGTATAGGCCCTTGTCATTGTCGAGAAGCAGCTCTGAAGCTTGCTTACAAGCACTGAGTTGCCATAGCACTCAGCAAGCGAGAGATGGAAATGCGTGTTCCTCTCCCAGTGGCTGAGAAGGCTGATCTCCTCCTCTCTCTTCTCTGAGATCAGTGCCATGAGATATGCTATGTCTTCCTTAGTGATCCTGTCAAAGTAATAGCCGAGCGCACCGGTCTCAAGTATTATCCTTGTCACCTTCACTTCATCGATCTCTTCCTTTGATATGGAGAGGACCTCATAGCCATAGCGCGGTATGGATTTGAGGAA